>CALRKX020000060.1:0-9567 GCA_943368305.1 Erythrobacter sanguineus | reverse complement strand
TGCAGATACTTGGACTTTTCGAAGGGCTTCGGCTGGCAGAGCCCGGAGAGTTCACTCGGCGGGCATTAGAGAACGGCTGTCTAGATCTGGCCCAGGTCGAAGGGCTGGCGGACCTGATAGACGCAGAGACTGAATCTCAGCGACGGCAGGCGTTGCGTGTGTTGGATGGTCACCTAGGGCGCCGTGTCGAGATTTGGCGGCAGGGATTGTTGCGTGCTGCGGCGCTGATTGAAGCGACAATTGATTTCGCTGATGAGGATGTCCCTTTGGATGTTACACCCGAAGTCTCGGGTATCGTTGCCCAGCTGGTTGAGAGCCTAAGGGCAGAACTTGATTCTTCCAGGCAAACAGAGCGTATCCGTGTCGGTTTCGAGGTGGCTATCGTTGGTGCGCCAAATGCAGGAAAATCTACTCTTCTCAATGCGTTGGCGAAACGGGACGTAGCAATCACCTCTGAGATTGCCGGAACGACCCGCGACATCATCGAAGTCAGGATGGACCTTGGCGGCTTGCCCGTAACGCTTCTGGATACGGCCGGCCTGCGGGAAACGTCGGATACGATTGAGCATATCGGTGTTACGCGTGCTATCGAGCGGGCTACGGCCGCGGATCTTAGAGTCTTCCTGCTAATGACTCCGGATGAGCAACCGAGCCTTGAATTGCGCGATGGCGATATCACGATTCTTGGCAAGGCAGATATAACCGGAGAGGGTGTATCTGGCGTTACAGGCCAAGGAGTGGCCGAACTTGTTGACTTGATTCAGCAGCGCTTGTCGTATCGTGTGTCGGACTCGGGCTTGCTGATTCGTGAACGACAGCGTAACGCCGTAATGGGCGCGCTGGCAAACCTTACGAATGCCGAGCGCTTGATGACCTCTGGATCGGGGGCCGAGTTGGTGGCTTTGGAGTTGCGGGCCGCTATTCGGGCTATGGAGTTGCTGGTTGGAAAAATCGGCACGGAAGCTTTGCTTGGCGAAATATTTGCCAGCTTTTGTATAGGAAAGTAGGAGTGTTTCACGTGAAACATTTCGATGTGCTCGTAGTTGGCGGCGGACATGCCGGTACCGAGGCGGCTGCTGCGGCAAGCAGGGCCGGGGCGCGGACCGCTTTACTTACGCTCAGAGCCGAAGCGATTGGCACGATGTCTTGTAATCCGGCGATCGGGGGCTTGGGGAAAGGGCACCTGGTCCGGGAAATCGATGCCCTGGATGGCATTATGGGCGTTGCGGCGGATCGTGCCGGCATTCAGTTTCGACTGCTGAACAGGCGCAAGGGGCCGGCGGTGCAGGGCCCCCGAGCGCAGGCAGACAGAAAGCTATACCGAACAGCGATTCAGGAGTTGCTTGCCGCGCAGCCGTGCTTGTCTATTGTTGAGGGCGAGGTGGCCTCACTGCTGCTTGAGCGGGACAGATGCGTCGGCGTCACGATGTCAGATGGAACCAGTATTGGTGCCCATGCCGTTGTATTGACGGCGGGTACATTCCTTAATGGGATCATTCATGTTGGCGATCGGCAGCGCCCGGGCGGCAGGGTTGGTGATAAGCCCTCATTGCTGCTGGCCCAACAGCTCTCGGAGGTGATGCCGAGAAGGGGGCGATTGAAAACCGGTACGCCGCCCCGCTTGGATGGCAGGACGATTCGCTGGGATGTTTTGGATGAACAGAAGGGGGACAATGAACCCGCTCTCTTTTCATTCTTGCACAAGCAGCCATTCGTCAGGCAGATTTCCTGTGGTGTGACGCATACCAATGAGACGACCCACGACATCATCAGAAATAACCTGCATCGGTCTGCAATGTATGGTGGGCATATCGAGGGTGTTGGCCCGCGGTATTGCCCGTCAATCGAAGACAAGGTTGTCAGATTTTCTGACAAATTATCGCATCAGATCTTTCTGGAGCCTGAGGGTCTGGATGATAAGACTGTCTACCCGAACGGAATTTCCACCTCGCTGCCCGAAGATGTGCAAGAGGCTTATGTCAGATCGATTCGTGGGCTTGAGGCTGTGGTGATTACCCAGCCGGGCTATGCCATCGAGTATGATTTTTTTGACCCAAGAGAGCTGGACAGGTCTTTGCAGTCGCGCGACGTGCCTGGTCTCTATCTTGCGGGGCAGATCAACGGGACGACGGGCTACGAAGAGGCCGCAGCGCAGGGTCTCGTGGCCGGTCTGGGTGCAGCAAGGGCCGCGCAGGGAATGCCACCAGTCAATTTCAGCCGAAATGACAGCTATATCGGTGTCATGATCGACGATCTTGTGTCTCGGGGCGTGACCGAACCTTACAGGATGTTCACGTCACGGGCCGAGTACCGTTTGTTGCTGCGGGCTGATAATGCCGATCAAAGGCTTACTCCTTTGGGCGTTGAGTTGGGCATCGTTGGTGAAAAACGGCGAATCATGTTTGAAGGCCGCCTTGACATGCTCTCCAAGGCCAGGGCGACGGTTTCCACAACCGCGCTTAGTCCAAAACAGATGGCCAGCTTTGGCGTTTCGGTCAGTCTGGATGGTGTCCGCAGGACTCCGCTTGAGGTGATGGCCTTTCCGAATGTCACCGAAGCCCAAGTGGCACTTATGGCGCCCGAGTTCTTGTCGTTCGAGCCAGATATTCGTGATCAGGTGATGAAAGACGCGCTCTACGCTCAATATGTTGATCGCCAGCAGGCCGAAATATCTGAACTGAAGCGGGAAGAGCAGACCATCATACCGACCGGTTTCATCTATCTGGGGCTCCCGGGTCTGTCGAACGAGCTTGCGGCCAAACTACATCGCCTTCGTCCTGGCAATATCTCCGAGGCTGGAAGGATTGAGGGAATGACTCCTGCGGCATTGACGCTGATCTTGGCGCATTTGCGCAAGCTTGGCAGAGGCATGCTTGCGTCATGAGCAATCTGAACGCCGTCGCTGGCGCGATACTTCCGCCATCGGCAGAGCAAGATCTGCGGACATTTACGCAGATGATTCTGAAGTGGAACCAGCACATCAACCTGATTTCTCGAGCGTCAGAGGCCGAGATCTGGGAGAGGCATATCCTTGATTCTGTTCAGATTTGGCCTATCTCCCCTGATGGAGTAAGGCTCTGGGCAGATATTGGCAGTGGGGGCGGGCTGCCGGGCCTAGTCATAGCAATTCTGGCGAAACATCTCCGTCCCGACATGAGCGTTGTTTTGATCGAATCAGACCGGCGAAAGGCAGCCTTTCTGCTGCAGGCATCCAGCGCCCTATCTCTTCGTTGCGATGTGCGTGCTGTGCGAATTGAGGCAGTAAGCGACCTTCAGGCCGATGTTGTTTCCGCGCGCGCCCTGGGGTCCCTATCGATGCTGTTGGCACTTGGGAAGAGAATTTCTACCGACGCCGCCGTGTTGATCTTTCCCAAGGGGGAGCGCGCCGAAGAAGAGATTTCGATGGCGCGGCGGGACTGGCGGTTTAATCTGAGCCAGACTGCAAGTGTCACCAACCCGGCGGCATCTTTGCTGAGAATTACGGACGTCCATCATGTCTGATACAATCCTTCCGCGCAAAGTCAGAAGCATCGCCATCGCAAATCAGAAAGGTGGGGTGGGCAAGACGACGACCGCGATAAATCTGGCCGCTGCCTTGGTGGCAGAGGGGGCCAGGGTGCTGCTGGTGGATCTGGATCCGCAAGGCAATGCCTCGACAGGTCTGGGCGTTGCTGTTTCGGACCGCAAGTTGACCACCTATGATCTTCTTATCGAAGAGGTGCCGGTTTCTGACGTGGTTCAGAAAACCTCTACCGATGGGTTGTTGATCTGCCCCGCAAATTCCGACCTCGCATCTGCCGATATGGAGCTGGTTTCAAATGAGAAGCGGGTTTTCCTGCTGCAGGATGCGCTGCGCGGGCCATCTGTCGATATGCTGCGGCTGGATTTCATCCTTATTGACTGCCCGCCTTCGTTAAGTCTGTTGACCGTAAATGCGCTTGCCGCATCCGACGCTGTTCTCGTGCCGTTGCAGACCGAGTTTTTTGCGCTGGAAGGGCTTTCGCAGCTTATGCTCACAATTCGGGAGGTGAGGCAGGGTGCCAATCCGGCACTGAGGATCGAGGGTGTTTTGCTGACGATGGCAGATTCTCGCAACAGGCTGTCGCAGCAAGTCGAAACGGATGCTCGTCGCACATTGGGTGACCTTGTGTTCAAGACGGTTATTCCTCGGAACGTAAGGTTGAGCGAAGCGCCGTCCTACGCTGTCTCGGTTCTTGACTATGACCCGTTGTCACGCGGCTCCGAGGCTTATAAAGCCTTGGCCAAAGAGCTGCTGACAAGGCATCCCCTTCGTCGGGATACGCTCGCGGAGGTCTGAATATGGAAAAGAAGATTGAACGGCGCGGGCTTGGGCGGGGTCTGAGCGCGCTTATGGCAGACGTAAATCTGGATCATGCGCAGGGCCAGGTGGGAGTGGTTGCGAGCGCTGATCTCATGGTTCCAATCGAACGCCTGATTGCGAACCCGGACCAGCCGCGACGTCACTTTGATGCGGCGGCCTTGCAGGAACTGGCAGAATCCATCCGTCAGAAGGGCGTGATCCAACCGTTGATCGTCCGGCCGACGGGTGATGTGGGTACCTACGAAATTGTTGCGGGCGAGCGTCGCTGGCGGGCATCACAGATTGCGCAACTTCACGAAGTTCCTGTTTTGGTTCGACAATTCAGTGACACCGAGGTTCTTGAGGTAGCAATTATCGAAAACGTCCAGCGAGCAGATCTTAGTCCGCTGGAAGAGGCCTTGGCCTATCGGCAGTTGATGGATCGGTTTGGCCACACCCAAGAGAAGATTGCAGAGGCGCTGTCCAGAAGTCGTAGCCATATCGCAAATACTTTGCGGCTCCTTACCTTGCCACAAGAAATTCAGAACATGATTGCGGCCGGAACGCTGACGGCAGGACACGCGCGGGCACTTATTTCTGTGCCAGACTCTGTGTCACTGGCGGCCAAGGTGGTTGGCAAGGGGCTATCGGTTCGCGCGACAGAGGATCTGGTTCGCAGATCCTCTGTGTCGCCGGCAGCGCGACGGCGCGCTGCGGGTTCTGGTGAAAAGGATGCGGATACCAGGGCTATCGAGGCGGATCTTGCTGCTGGGCTGGGTATGCCGGTGTCGATTGTTCATGAGCCTGGAAGTGATCGGGGGCGTCTGACGATCACATACTATAGCCTCGACGATCTCGATCTTCTTTGCCGGGTGCTTTCTTCTGTGTCCCGCGACATGAGAAGTTAGGGATTTTCAGGTCAGACTGCCTGCGACCCTTTCTATAACCGCATTCAGCAGCATCCGCCCTCGAGTGGTAGCGATGAGTTTGCTGTCTTCAATAAACAGCAGGCCCTGGTCTTGCAGATCGTCCAGTACGGAATGATCGGGGGCCTTTCCGCGTATCCTTGTCAGCCGGTTCATATCCAAGCCTTCGGTCAGCCGAAGTGACATAAGAACGTATTCTTCGGCATGTTCGAGGCTGGTTAGCGCGATCCTTGGCAGTTCGGGAGAGGCAGAGAGCAACCATTCGTCGGGTGCGCGTGGGCATTCGGTCGCCCATCGAACTCCATCAATCGTCAAGCGTCCATGCGCACCGGGACCGATCCCGACATAATCGCCGCCGCGCCAGTAAATCAGATTGTGCCGCGATTCGGCGCCCGGCTTGGAATGGTTTGAAACCTCGTAGGATGGCAGCCCTGCTGCGCTGCAAATTTCTTGTGTCGCTTCAAATAGCGCGACCGCGCGATCCTCGTCGGGGAGACCGGTCAAGCCGCCTTTCGCCAATCGGGCGGCAAAGGGCGTCCCCTCTTCGATTGTCAGTTGATACAGCGAGAGATGGTCAATGGCATATGACAGGGCAAGTCCCAACTCCGCACGCCATTCCTGCACCGTCTGTCCTTGTCGTGCGTAAATAAGGTCAAAACTAACCCTCTCGAAGAGACCGCGAGCGATGTCAAAGGCCTTCAGGGCTTCCGAAGCGCTGTGCATACGGCCCAGTTTGCGCAAATCCTCGTCATTCAGGGCCTGAATTCCCATAGAGATCCGGTTAACCCCGGCCTGACGGTATCCCGAAAAGCGTCCAGATTCGACCGACCCCGGGTTCGCCTCAAGGGTGATCTCGGCGGAATTGGTCATTGGCCAAGATCTGCGAACGCGTTCGATGATAGAAGCTACGACTTCAGGATTCATCAGTGAGGGCGTCCCCCCCCCAAAGAACACCGATGACATAACACGACCCTTGGTCTCTGCAGCCAGCCGGTCGACCTCTCGCAGGTATGCAGTCAGCCACGCATTTTGGTCGACTGCAGATGCAACATGGCTGTTGAAATCACAGTATGGGCATTTGGATTGGCAAAAGGGCCAGTGGATATACAGGCCAAATCCGCCGTGTTTCCAATCTTCCATTATCCGGCATTCCGTCGAAATATGGCGGGCGATCTTTCGCGTAAAGATACCCAAGCCGAAGCGGACTTCAGTTGTGCTTTGCCGCCACCAGACCAGCGATGTTTCACGTGAAACACCCCGCCATCAACTTTCGGATGGCAACAGACCGATGGCTGATGCGGTTTTTTTCAGCAGCAGCCATTTCTCCGAATGTAATATCATATCCGTCTGGCTGAAAAATTGGGTCATAGCCATGCCCCTCCGCGCCGCGCATAGGCCAAACAATCTGACCGGCGACCTCCCCCTCAAAGACACGTTCATCCCCATCCGGCCAAGCCAATACAAGCGTGCACCTGAATTGGGCCTTGCGCGGAGCCGGAGCGCCAGCAGCCTCCAGCCTGGCCCAAGTTTCCACCATTGCCTTGTTGAAGTCACGCCCGGTCGGCGTCTGTGCCCAATCGGCAGTATAGACACCAGGCGCACCACCCAGTGCGTCAATGGTTATCCCGGAATCGTCCGACAGCGCGGGTTTGCCAGTCGCGAGGACAGCGGCACGTGCCTTGATCCTGGCATTGCCCACAAAAGTGTTCTCGGTTTCCTCCGGCTCCGCCAAACCAAGTTCGGCAGCGGAAACCACCTGAACCCCATGTGGCGCAAACAGGGCCCGCATCTCTTCAAGCTTGCCGCGATTGTGGGTGGCAACAACCAGCGAGGCTCCTGTGAGCTTCCGGCTCATTTCCCCACGGCCTCCGCCTGTGCCGCCAAAAGCGTTCTTGCCGCCGCATCCGACAGGTCCAGAAGCGCGGTCATTTCATCGCGTGAGAACGTCGCACCCTCGGCAGACATCTGCACCTCGATCAACCGACCGCGCCCTGTAAGGACAAAGTTCCCATCGGTGCCCGCAACAGAATCCTCGGCATAATCCAGATCGGCCACAGGCTGACCGGCATAAATTCCACAAGATACGGCGCAAACATGGTCCAAAATCGGATCACTTGTGATCGAACCTGCCTTCAACAAGCGGTTCACGGCCAGCCGCAGCGCCACCCAGCCCCCGGTGATCGAAGCGCAGCGCGTGCCGCCATCTGCCTGGATCACGTCGCAGTCGATCACGATCTGCCGTTCGCCCAGTGCGCTCCGATCAACACCTGCCCGCAAGGCGCGACCGATCAGGCGCTGAATCTCTTGCGTCCGCCCGGATTGCTTGCCAGCAGCGGCCTCACGCCGCATCCTGGTGTTGGTCGCCCGTGGCAACATGCCATACTCGGCCGTGACCCACCCCAGCCCGGTATTTTTCAGGAACGGTGGCGGCTTGTCTTCAATGGTTGCCGTGCAAAGCACATGGGTGTCGCCCATGCGGATCAGGCATGATCCTTCAGCGTGTCGTGTCACGCCAGTCTCGATCGATACGGGGCGCAGTTCATCAAGGGCCCGGCCAGACGGTCGCATGTTGATCCTCCTGTTTTGTCGCCAATTAGTCCTTCGACCCATCCCGACGCAACCCACATTGACGCTGGCCTCGTTGCGTCCCTAATATCAGGCGGATCGGAACACCGGCATGACAGACGGCACGAAACTGCTTTTGGAACTGAATAACCGATCTCGCGAGGTTTTTCGTCGCGTGGTCGAGGGCTATCTGGCGTCGGGCGATCCGGTGGGTTCGCGCACGCTGACCAGGTCCATGACCGAACGGCTGTCTGCCGCGACCATCCGTAACGTCATGCAGGATCTGGAGCTTTTGGGCCTGCTTGGCAGCCCCCATGTTTCTGCGGGCCGGATTCCCACGCAGCTTGGACTCCGTCTCTTTGTCGATGGTTTGCTCGAGGTCGGCTCGGTTGCGGCAGAAGATCGTGACGTGATGGATGCTGCCCTTGCCGCCGGTGATCAGGATGTAACAACCCTTCTCGACCAGATCGGAGCCACCCTATCCGGGATTACCAGAGGGGCCTCGGTTGTGCTTGCGCCCAAACAAGAGGCGCCGATCCGCCATATCGAATTTGTCTCCCTCTCGCCCGACCGAGTTCTTGTGGTTCTGGTTTTCGCCAACGGCCAGGTCGAAAACCGCCTGTTTACCCCACCCGCAGGCCAGACCCCGGCATCGATGCGCGAGGCGGCAAACTTTCTCAATGCGCTCGCCGAGGGGCGCACCCTGTCAGAGCTGCGCCGCACCGTCTCGGTCCAGATCGCCCAGCGACGGCAGGAGATCGATTCTCTTGCCCGCGCTTTGGTAGAATCAGGCTTCGCTGTCTGGCAAAATGATGGTGAGCAGGCCGAACGCCTGATCGTCCGGGGACGTGCGAACTTGCTTGAGGCAACCGAAACCCAAGACCTCGACCGGATTCGCACCCTGTTCGATGACCTTGAACGCAAGCGCGACATCGCCGATTTTCTGGAACTCGCCGAATCCGGCGAGGGCGTGCGCATTTTTATCGGCTCAGAGAACAAACTCTTCTCACTTTCGGGTTCCTCTCTGGTGGTCTCTCCCTATATGAACGCTGACCGTAAGATCATCGGTGCGGTGGGGGTGATCGGACCAACGCGGCTCAATTATGGGCGCATTGTTCCGATCGTCGATTACACCGCCCAGATGGTTGGAAGGCTCTTGTCCGAACGTGGCGGGGGCTAAGGACAACGGAAAGACAAGGAAGACTGCAATGGCACAGGACAACCCGGCCCCCGAACCGATTTCGCCGGACACCGCCGAGGACTTTCTCGCGACCGACGAAATGGATGCACTGCGTGCCGAACGAGATGAGCTGCGCGACCGCTTCATGCGCGCGCTGGCCGATGCCGAAAACTCGCGCAAACGCGCCGACCGCGACCGTCGCGAGGCCGAACAATACGGTTCGACCCGCCTCGCACGCGATCTTTTGCCGGTTTACGACAATCTGACCCGTGCGCTTGATGCGGCGTCAGACGAAACCCGCACTCAGGCCTCGGCCCTTATCGAAGGGGTCGAACTGACCTTGCGGGAGTTGACCAATGTGATGACGAAGCACGGCGTCAAACCGATTTCCCCGGCTGCCGGCGATCAGTTCGATCCGCAAATGCATCAGGCCATGTTCGAGGCGCCGGTGCCCGGCACCAAGGCTGGGCAGATCATTCAGGTGATGACGCAGGGCTTCCTGCTGCATGATCGCCTGCTGCGCCCCGCGCAGGTTGGCGTTTCCTCTATGCCCGGCTGAACGCGGTCAGGGTGCG
>CALRKX020000059.1:0-9738 GCA_943368305.1 Erythrobacter sanguineus | reverse complement strand
CACGGCCCAAGGCAACGCGCCGGGCAGAGCATTCAGAATCAACAATTTTCCCAGAAACCCTGACAGAGGTGGCAGCCCGGCCATGGCGATGGCGGCGGCCATGAACATTGCGCCGATCAGGCCGCCTTGGGCGATGGGGCGGGCGTCTTTCAGGGTGGCATTGCCCTGCCGCGACAGAACCAGATCGGCAATCAGGAACAACGCCGCCCCGGCAAGGGTAGAGTGGATCATGTAATACAGCGCCGCTGTGCTGGCCTGCACCGAGCCCGCAGACAGGGCCAGGAACACCGTGCCCATCGACCCGATGGCCGTGAACGCCACCAACCGCGTCAGGCTTTGCGCACCAAGGGCCCCGAACGCGCCCAACGCAAGCGTCAGCAGCGCGGCGGGCCACAGCAGGCTGGCCCACATACCCGCCGTCGCCCCTTGATCGAACACCAGCGTCCCCAGCCGCAGCGCGGCATAGGCACCCACCTTGGTCATGATGGCGAACAGCGCCGCCACTGGGCCGGGGGCATTGGCATAGGTGCCGGGCAGCCAGAATTGCAGCGGCACCAGCGCACCCTTGACCGCAAACACCAGCAGCAACAGCCCCGCCGCCACCCGCGCCAAGGCCTGATCACCGGGCGGCAACAGCGGCCATTTCTGCGCCAGATCGGCCATGTTCAGCGTGCCGGTAACGGCATAGATCGTGGCCAGCGCGAACAGGAAAAGGGTGGACCCCACAAGGTTCGTGACCACATAATGCAAGCCCGCCCGCAGCCTGGCATCGCCACCGCCATGCACCATCAGGCCATAGCTGGCGATCAGCAGCACCTCGAAGAATACGAACAGGTTGAAGGCATCGGCGGTCAGGAACGCGCCGGACAGGCCCATCAACTGGAACAGGTAAAGCGCGTGGAAATGTCGCCCCCGCGCATCCCATCCGGTGGCAATGGCATAGGCCAGCACCGGCAGCGCCACCGCCCCCAGCAAGGCCAGCATCAGCGCCGACAGCCGGTCAAGCATCAGCACGATGCCAAAGGGCGCAGGCCAGTTGCCAAGGCGATAGGCCTGCGGCGTGCCGGTGTGCAGCAGCAGCCACAGGGTCAGCCCCGCAAAGGCCAGCGTGCCGCCAAGGCCGATAACCCTCTGCAATCGCAGGTCATTTCGCACCAGTAGCACGATCAGCCCGCCCAGAATGGCCGGCAGGATGACCGGCGCGATGATCAGGTTTCCCATCATTCGCTGCGGTCCACCCCGATATCGACCCTGTCATCCCCGCCGCCCAGATGCGCCCCGATGGCCAGCATCACCAGCACTGCGGTCATGCCAAAGGAAATCACGATCGCGGTCAGCACCAGCGCCTGGGGCAGCGGGTCGGTATAGCCGGTTGCCCCCTTGTGGATGATGGGGGTCATTCCCGGCGCAAGCCGCCCCGCGGCAAAGATGAACAGGTTGCAGGCGTAAGACAGCAGCGACAGGCCAAGCACAACCGGAAAGGTGCGCAGCCGCAGGATCAGATAGAGCCCGGCGGCGGTCAGCAGGCCGATGGCGGTGGCCAACAACAGTTCCATCCTAATCCTCCGCCTGTTCGGCCAGCACATCATGGGCGCGGTAGGCGGCGCGCTCTCCGCCCCGCTGCGCCAGACGCGACAGGGAAGCCAGCGCCAGCATGACTGCCCCAAGAACGCACAGGAACACCCCCAGATCAAAGGCGGCTGCGGTGGCCCATTCAAACTCTTCCAGCGGGGGCAGGTGGATGTAACCATAGGCCGATGTCAGGAACGGCCGCCCCGCCAACCATGATCCGGCACCTGTGGCAGAGGCAACCAGAACCCCCGACCCGATCAGCGCATGGTGGTTGATGCGCTGATGCGCCTCGGTCCAGCCATGGCCAGAGGCGAGGTATTGCAACAGGAAGGCGATGGCCACGACCAGCCCCGCAACAAAGCCGCCCCCCGGCAGGTTGTGGCCACGCAGGTAGATGTAGGTGCCGACCATCAGTGCGATGGGCAACAAAAAGCGGGTGACGACCACCAGCATCATCGGGTGGCGGTCTCCCGCGCGGGTCGGGTCCGGCCTGCGGGCCAGCAGGCGGTCATTCGCCGGGCCGGGTGCCAGCAGGCTTTCGGCCAGCGCAAAAATCACCAGTGCGGCGATGCCCAGAACGATGATTTCACCAAAGGTGTCATAGCCCCGGAAATCGACGATGATGGTGTTGACGGCATTGGTGCCCCCCGCGCCGGGTTTGGAATTTGCCAGATGGAAGGCGGAAATGGTCGGGAAGGCAAAGTTGCGCACCAGCAGCGCATAGGCAAGGGCCGCAGCCCCCAGCCCCACCACTCCGGCGATCAGCCCGTCGCGCAGGCGGCGCGTGAGGCTGCTTTCGGCGGGGGTTGCCGCGGGCAGGAAGCTGAGGGAAAGCAGCATGAGGAGAACCGTCACCACCTCGACCGTAAGCTGCGTCAGCGCCAGATCGGGCGCTGCCGCCCAGGCGAAAAAGGCCGAGATCATCAGCCCGGCAATCCCGATCAGCAGCAGCGAAAACAGCCGCTGGCGGTGAAAGGCCAGGGTGCCCAGCGTGGCGGCAACCAACAGCACAAAGCCTACGGCGGGGGCAAGGCCAACCGGCGTCAGCGCGCGACTGCCGGGTGTGTGGGTGCCGGTCAGGAAGGCCCAGAGGCCGATACCCAGAATGGTCAGGCTGGCAAGCGCCAGGGGTGGCGCAAGGCGGCCATGGTCGGCCATCCGGTTTACACCGCGCGACAGGGCGACAAGGACGGCGATTTTCAGAGTGTAGACCTCTTTCGCCTCGGGCATCGCGGGCAGTCTGGCAAGGCGTGGCCACAGCCCCCACAGCGTCAGGCCAAGGCCAATGGCGGCAAGCGACATCCACAATGCTGCGGGTTCCAGCCCGTGCCACAGCGCCAGATGCAGATGTTGCGATGCCCCCACCCCCACCCCCGTGACCGCCTCTGCCGCCGCGTCGGCAAGCGGCGCAAGCACGGTCATCGGGAACAGGCCAGAGACGATGACCAGCCCCACCAGCAGCGCAGGTGCGGCCCACAGGCCGGGGCCGGGATCATGCGGGGGATGGGGGTAGGCATCGTGCCGCGGGCCAAGGAAAGTGCCCGCCAGAAACCGCAGGCAATAGGCCACCGACAATGCCGCGCCGAACACGGCCGCCAGCGCGACCGGCCCGCCCGCGCCAAAGGCGGCTTCAAGCATCAGCTCCTTGGACAGAAAGCCGTTCAAGGGCGGAATCCCTGCCATCGACAGGCTGGCCACCAAAGCCAGCGCAAAGGTAACGGGCATCAGGTGGCGCAGGCCCCCCAGCTTGCGGATGTCGCGGGTATGCGCCTCGTGGTCCACGATGCCCGCCAGCATGAACAATGCGGCCTTGAAGCTGGCATGAGCAAGGATATGCACCATGGCGGCACTGGCAGCCTGCTTGGTGCCAAGGCCCAGAAGAAAGGTGATCAGCCCAAGGTGGCTGACCGTGGAATAGGCCAGGATCGCCTTTAGATCGGTGCGAAACAGCGCCACACCGGCCCCCAGAAGCATCGTCACCAGCCCCGCGCCTGCGACCAGCCCAGTCCATTCCGGCGTGCCGGCCAGAACAGGCCAGAGGCGCGCCATCAGGAACAGCCCGGCCTTCACCATGGTCGCCGAATGTAGATAGGCCGAAACCGGCGTGGGCGCGGCCATCGCCTGTGGCAGCCAGAAATGGAACGGAAACTGCGCCGATTTGGTAAAGGCGCCCAGCAGGATCAGCCCCAGAATGGGCAGGTAAAGCGGGCTGGCCTTGATCAGATCGCCTTTGGCCAGAATGTCGGACAGCTCATAACTTCCTGCCACTTGCCCCAGCAGGATCAGCCCCGCCAGCATCGCCAGCCCGCCCGCGCCGGTGACGGCCAGCGCCATCCGCGCACCTTGGCGGCCTGCGGACAGGTGCCGCCAATACCCGATCAGCAGGAAGGACGACAGCGATGTCATCTCCCAGAACACTGCCATCATCAGGATGTTGCCCGACAGCACGATGCCCAGCATCGCGCCCTGAAACAACATGAGGAAGGTGAAGAACCGCCCCATCGGATCGGCGGGCGACAGGTAAAACCGGGCGTAAAGCTGGATCAGAAGGCCGATGCCAAGGATCAGTCCGGCAAACAGCAGCCCCAACCCGTCCAGCCGCAGGCTGAGGGCAAGGCCCGCCTGGGGCAGCCAGCCGGTCCGCCATGCCACGACCTGCCCGGCCATAACGGCGGGCGCATGTTGCAGCACGCCGAACAGCGCCAGCGCAGTAAAGGCGGCAGAGACCGCAGCGCAAGTGGAACGGCCGGCGCGGATGGTCAGTCCCGGCAGAAGGGCGCCAAGGAAGGGCAGGGCTGCGATCAGGAAAAGGGGCATGAAGGCAGGCGGTCCTCGTCGTGGCGGGGTTGGTTTTCTCGCGGCGGGTGTTTCACAGATGGGGTGCAAGGGGCGGGGAATCAAGAAAATTCGGCAGCCGCGCGTCGGATTGACCCCGCAGCGCGGATCGGCAAGGGTGGCGAAAAGGGGGATGCCATGACACCACAAGAGTTGGCTGCGCTGGTCCGGGCCGGGGCGGAAGAGGCCGGGCAGAAGCGGTTTCTGGTGGCGCTGGCCGGGCCTCCCGGTGCGGGGAAGTCAACGCTGGCCGCCGCCTTGGTGCAGGCCTTGGGCGCGGGCGCGCGGGCGGTGCCGATGGACGGGTTCCATTATGATGACGGCATCCTGATTGCGCGCGGCCAGCGTGACCGCAAGGGCGCGCCGGAAACCTTTGATGTGCATGGTTTTCTGCATCTTCTGACCCGGCTGCGGCATGAGGATGAAGTGGCGATCCCGCTGTTTGACCGTGATCTGGAAATCTCTCGTGCCGGGGCCGATGTGGTCACGGCGGCGGACCGGATTCTGGTGGTCGAGGGCAATTGGCTGCTGCTGGATGAAGAGCCGTGGCGGCAGGCGCGCTATGACCTGACAGTATGGATCGACGTGCCCGAGGCGGAACTGGACCGCAGGCTGGTGGCGCGTTGGGCGCATCATGGCAAGACGGCAGAGGCGGCGCGCGCCTGGATCGATGGCAACGACCTGCCCAACATCCGCCGTGCCGTTGCAGGGTCACGCAAGGCCGATGCGGTGCTGTCGCAGGGCTAGCGGGGGCGACTCTGACGTTGGTGAAAAGCGGGATGGATGGCTGGTTGCGCAACCTACAGTCCACCAAGCCCCTCTGCACGGGGGGCTGTGGGCAAGGCCGTCTGGCGCGTAAACCCCTGACCTAGCTGCACACCACGGCCACCACGAGGAACTTGCACCTTGGCCCCTTTTTCTCGGGCGTGGGCGCTGGTGCCGGGGCTGCCTTGGCGGGGGCCTGTTTCTGGGTGGTTGCGGATTTCTGGGTTGCCGCTTTCTTGGTGCCGGATTTCTTGGTCGCAGGCTTGGCAGCGACCGGTTCCGGCTTGCAGGTCTTTTCGGGGGCTTTGGTCAGGGCCACGAACACCTCTGCCGTGGGTTCGGTTTCCTTGCTGTCTGATTTCACCGCATCGAAAAAGCGCCCCAAAGCCCGGCGGGAACCTGCGCCCCAATCGCCATCGACCTTGTTGGCATAGCAGCCGACGCGCTTGAGTTCTTGCTGCACGCCCTCGGCCAGATTTTCGGGCAGGGTCACGCCGTCGGGAGACAGATCAGTGCCGGTGATATGGGGGGCATCGGGAGTGGCGGGCGCAACGGTGGCAAGGCTGCGGGTTTCCGATGACAGGGCGGCAAGGCGCAGCGGATCGGGTTCTGCCAAGGCGGTATCTTCAGGCAGAAAGCTGTCGGCCTCGGCCACGGTGTCAAAGCTGGGGGCGGCGGCTTCGGTTGCGGGCTGGCCTTCGGCCACAAATCGGAACTGGCTGCGCAGCGAAGATTGCTCCCACGGGATCTGCTTGCCGCCGGTCTGGTCGCTGACATCGTTGCGCACAAGGATCATCAGGTCTGACAGGCTTTGGCCCGGTTCGGCGATATGGCGCAGCAGGGCACCGGTGAAGGGGCTGTTTTCACCGTCTGCGCCCTTGTCCCAGGCAACCTGCCCCGGCGCGGTGGCAAAGGCCACAAAACTGCCGGTGCCGGCATCATATTGCGCAAGGCCCGCATCCTGCGACGCATCGGGCAGCGGGTTGGTGCGGCAGGCGTCAAGGAAGATCAGCAACTGGCCATCCTTGGGGCGGATCGCTGCGGCAATCTGGTTCAGCGCAAGGGTTTCATCGGCCAGTTTCGTCGGATCGTCCAGCCGGGCCGAGACCGGCACCAGCCGGTTGACGCCGCCTTGCTGGAACGCGTGGCCCGAATAGTAGAACAGCGCGGTATCCGCCCCGGCGGCCTTGGCGGCAAAGGCCCCCAGTACGGCCTTGAACACATCGGGGTTGGCATCGGTCAGTACCGTGACATCAAAGCCCAGATCGCGCAGGGCGCGCGCCATGTCTTGCGCGTCGCGCACCGGCGTGGCGAGGGGAGGGGCGTTTTCATACGCCTCATTGCCGATGACAAGCGCAACCCGGCCTTCGCCCGCATGGGCGGGCGACAGGGCAATGGTCAGCGCCACGGCAAGGCACCGCAATACCAACAGCGGAAGTGCAGCAAGGCGCATCGGCATCAACACCCGTTTCACAATGGCCCGAGTATAGCGCAATGTGGCCAACCGGGCGAGTCTGGCGATCCTGACCCGTCAGGCATCGGGGGTATCGGTGTCCTTCAACCCCGAGGCCAGACGCGTGCGGGCGGCGCGGGCCAGATCTTCGTACTTGTCGCGGAACTCTTCTAGGGCCTTTTCATCCAGCTCTTCCAGATCCAGCAGGGCGTTATGCGCGCCTTTGGTGGCGCGGATCAGCTCGTCCAGTTTCAACTGGATGGCGGCGGTATCGCGGTTCTGGGTGTTCTGGATCAGGAACACCATGAGGAAGGTGATGATGGTGGTGCCGGTGTTGATCACCAGTTGCCAGGTATCGGAAAACCCGAACAGCGGGCCGGTCACGATCCAGACCAGAATGGTCGAAACGGCCAGCAGGAACGTGCCGGGCCGCCCGCAGAGCCGCGAGATGGATTTGGCAATGTTGGCGTAAAGACGTTTGGTTGACATGGGCAGCCCCCGGTCGGATGTGCCGTGATCCTGCACAGGCGCGCTAGCTGCGCGCAAGGGCGATGCGCAGGGCGTCGCGTCCGGTCAGGCCATGGTTGAACTGCCCTTCGCGCAGGAACAGGATGGTCTGGGCGATCACGGTGGGGTTGTTCATCAGGAAGGTATGGGTGACGGGCAGCACCAGATGGTCGGTCATTCCCGCCAGCCGGGTTTCCCGCACCGCGACCTTGCCATCATTCGGCCCCTGGATCATCGCCGACCACACCGGGTTCAGCGAGCGGTCCCCGGCGATGATGCCAAGCGGAAAGTCGGCGGGCGGCAGGGCACGGGGCACCGAATCAGGGCCGGTGCCCAGTTCGGCCCCCGCCGGGCCGTTCAGCCAGTGAAAGGGCGCAAGCGCCTGCAACTGATCGACCAGTTGCGCACCTTCGTTCGGCGGGGCCAGCATGACGACGCGGCCAAGGTTGTGCGGGCGATGCGTGATCAGCCATTGCCGCAAGAGGATGCCTCCCATCGAATGGGTGACAAAGTGGATGCGCGCTTTGGCAGGGCAAGCCGCCACGCGGTCACTGATGCCTTGCGCCAGATCCTCGATCGGCGCCGAGGCCGAGGGATAACCACGGTTGATCACATGATAGCCCTGTGCCCGCAGCGCCGTCGCCATCGGCGCCATCGAGGTGGCGTGCCGCGCCAGCCCGTGCAGCAGCACCACGCAATCCTGCGCCGCCGCGGGAACCGGGGCCAGCAGGGCCATCAGCGCCAGAAGCCGGGCCTTCATGCCCGCCCCTCTGGCCCTGCCGCTTGCCCCGGTCGGGGCAGGCAGGTGGCTTGGACCGGCAGTCTCTGCCCCGCTGTCTGGCGAAGGCCATTGCCTTCGCCATGCGCCGCCGCTGGCAAATTGCACCGCTGGGCCCCCAAATGCCGGCCAGCGCGCGCCCTACCCATGGCGGGTGCTTCTCGCTCGCCAGGGCAGGCGCTGGCCTCTCGGGGTCTTTGGTAAAGCTGACTTGTGGTGAAACCGCTTGCGCGGGCGGTAAGACGCAAGGCGTTTCCTGTCCCGCCCGGACAGGCGGTGACTGACTGTTGATCCTGTCGGGCACGTCTGGCCCATGCGGCCGGTTTGCAATGAAACATCATGGTGTCGTCCCGAACAAATCCGCAGAAGGCTGCGGCGGCCAAGTCCATGACAGCAGATTGCGATCTTTCGGCCGGGATTCAAGCGCCCGCCTGACGAGGTAACCCGCTGTGCCGTGGCGTCGCGGCAGGGTGAGTGGAATGGTGGGCGGAATGGTGGGTGGAATTGTGGGTGGGCCGGGCGGTCTGGACAAAGCCGCCACGCCGCGCCAGCCTGTGGTGATGAAGCCACGTTCCCCCCGCCTTGCCGCGCGTGCTCTTATTGTCCATCAGGACCGGCTGTTGCTGGTCAATGCCTATGCAGGCGGGATTTCCGATTTGTGGTGCGCGCCGGGGGGCGGGGTAGAGGCGGGCGCATCCTTGCCCGACAACCTTGTGCGCGAGGTGCGAGAAGAGACCGGGCTGGCGGTGGCGGTGGGCGACCCGGCGCTGGTGAATGAGTTTCACGATCCTGCCAGCGGCTTTCATCAGGTCGATATCTATTTCCGCTGCACGATCCTGCACGGCGTGATCCGCGACGACTGGCGCGACCCCGAAGGGGTGGTGACCGAGCGGCGGTTTTTCTCGCGTGCCGACCTGGCGGCGATCCGGTTCAAGCCCGACAGTCTGCCCGAAGCCGCCTGGGGGCAGGGCATCCTGTATGATCCCCTGGAGGTGATCGTGCGATGAGCCGCGCCTTTGTCAAGGAAGGCACCGGAGAGCTGGAGCCGCTGCCCGATCTGCCGATTTCGCCGCATCCGAACTATGTCACGCCGCGCGGGCTGGCCAGTTTGCGCGCCCGGCTGGCCGAGGTGCAGGATGATCTCGCCCGGCTGCGGGCGCGGCCCGAGCGGTTGGACAAGCTGCCCGAAGCGGCGGCAGAGCGCGACATAAGGTATCTGGAGGCGCGGCTGCGCACGGCGATTCCGGTTGATCCGGCAGGGCATGACCTGCGGGCGGTGGCTTTTGGTCTGGCGGTGACGGTGGCGGATGCGGACGGGTGCGAGACCCGCTATGAAATCACCGGCGAGGATGAGGCGGACGCCGCCCTGGGTCGCATCGCGCCGCAATCGCCGCTGGCGCGCGCCCTGATCGGGGCCGAGGTGGGCGACGAGGTGACATGGCGCCGCCCTGCGGGGGCCGTGGTGCTGGAGGTGGTGAGAATTGGTTTTCCTGATGATTTGGCGCGATGATGTCACCAACCGTCCGCCCGCTTGATCCGCTGGCCGATCTGGCGCTGGTCGAGGTGTTCAACCAGCAGGCGGGGGATTATTGGCTGTTGGCCGACCGGGTTCCCCCCGGCCCGCAAAAGGCCGCCGATTTCTTCACCGATGGCCCGCCGGGAGTAGATCCGGCCCGGTCGCACCGGCTGGGACTGTTTCTGGGTGACGGTCTGATAGGGTGGGCGGAACTGTCCTTGGGCTTTCCACAGCCGGACGATGGCTATCTGGGCCTGATGATCCTGCATCCAGATGTGCGGGGGCAGGGGTATGGCCGGATGTTGCTGACCC
>CALRKX020000058.1:0-9887 GCA_943368305.1 Erythrobacter sanguineus | reverse complement strand
CCGACCGACGATGCTTCCGACCGCATCCTGATAGTGTGCATGCTGCACCCCACCGTCCAGAAAGCCGCTGGTGTGGATGGTGCTTTCCGGTCTGAGCGAGGATATCCCCATCACGATCCGGTCGGCCTCAGCCAGAATAGCAAGCTGTTCGGCCAGGACTGGTTCCTGCATCAGCATGGCGCGCATCTCGGCAGAAGAAACGATTGCGGGTGCAGAGATCGGAATGCTTCTGGCGTTCAGGGCCTCGGCCATTCGAGAGGCACATGCCTCTGGCGTCCAGGGTATTTTTGCCGTTGTGCCGCCGGTCGCCTGGATCACCCGCACATCCTGAAGGCCGGGGTGGTCCAATGCCTCTGCCAAGGCAAGAACCGTGCGGCCCCAGGTTACGGCCAGCGTATCGCCGGATTTGACAAAGCGCGTCAGCGCCTGCGCCCCGGCGGCCCCCAACCGGGCGATCAAGGAGCGATCCCCGCCATCCGTTGGTATGACAAGACAATCCTGCAACCCGAAATGGTCACGCAACGCCTGCGCGATGGAAAGCGTGCGGAACTTATCCGGGTTGATTTCGATATTCACGATGCCGCGCGTACGCGCGTCGGCCAGATAGGCATTCACCGAAGGGCGCGACAATCCCATCTTTTCGGCGATGTCGCTTTGGGTCAGCCCCTCTTCGTAATAGAGCCATGCGGCCCACAGCAACGCATCGTCACCATAGCGCAACGGCATGGCGAAAACAGTGTCGCCGTCGCCTGCCTTGCTGATGGCTCGCGGTGCCATCAGTTTTGCCCATCTGTCAGATGCGGAGCCAATCCATCGCGAAGGGCAGCAATGATGATTGCCGCCGATGCTGCGCCGGGATCAACATGGCCAAGACTGCGTTCTGCCAATCGCGCCGCGCGACCGACAGAGGCCGCCATGGCGCGCGTCGCATCGCGCCCCCCCTCGGCGGCAACAACTGCGCGATCAAGCCGCGCAAGCGGGTCTGCGGCCGCCAGACCAACGGCCCGGGCGGCAGGGGCCCAGACATCCATCATCGTCTTGTCGCCGGGCTTTGCCTTGCCCCGGTCTGCGATGCCCGCTGCAAAATCACCGATAAGCGCAGGCAAGTCCTCTGCCGCGATCGTTTTCTGGCCAGCAAAACGTTGACCGGCCCGCATGAACGCGCTTGCGTAAAGCGGCCCGGATGTCGCCCCGACCGCATTCAGGAACGCGCGGGCTGCCACCGCGAACAAATCCCCCGCCGCAGTGCCATGCGCCGCCGCCTCAGCAGCAGATTGCACCACCATGGCAAAGCCATCAGCCATTGCCGTGCCATGGTCGGCATCGCCAATTGCGCCATCCAGCGCGCCCAGTTCAACCCGGGCATCCGCCAGGCGACGTGCGATCACACGAAACAGGAAGACGACTTGGTGTGCATCAAGCTGGGTCATGCAAGCACTTGGCCTTAAACTCTGCACCATGGCAAGGGCAGAGCCGTTTCGCTTCCGGTCAGGCCAACCTGCGCAGCACGGACTGGCCCAGCGTGGTCAGGATCATGCAGCAAGAAGTCGCCCCTGCATCCAGCACCCCGCGCGACCGTTCGCCCAAGCGGCTGGCGCGTCCGATCCTGGCCACCAGATCAATGGTGCTGTCGCGCCCCTGTTCGGCGGCGGCCATCATGGCGATCAGCGCCGGGGCAAAGCCCTGCGCCCTGGTGGCATCAAAGGCGGTGACGGCAGGGACCAACGTGTCGATCAGGGTCTTGTCACCGACCTGGGCGCTGCCGACACCCTGCACACCTTCCAGCCCCGCGTTCAGCATGGCGGAAAAGGTTTCGGCATCAAGCCGATCATGGCCCTTCAGGGCAGCCGCCATATCCTCGAACATCAGCCCATAGAGCGGCCCCATCGACCCGCCGATTTCCGACATCAGCACATCGGACAGCACCAGCATGGCGGCATCCAGCGTCATGTCCTTGCCGTGAATACGCTCTGCCGTGCGGCCAAAACCCTTGGCCATGTTGATACCGTGGTCGCCGTCGCCGATCTTGCCGTCAATCTCGGACAGCCAGGCCTTGTTGGCCACGATGACCTCGGCCAGTTCCTCGACAATGGCCGTCTGGCCCGAATTCGCGATTGTATTCATCTTGATCCCCTGATGCGTCAAAGTGCGGCCGAGGCGGTTTCGACGTCAAGCAGCGCCTTCAACTCATCATCCAGCGCCATGACAGTCAGTGTCGCCCCCACCATTTCCAGCGAGGTGAAATAGTTGCCGACCAACGCCTTGTGAACCTTCATCCCCATGGCGGTCAGCCCGGTCTCGATCCGGTCATAGATCACATAAAGCTCGTTCACCGGCGTCGCGCCAAGACCAGAGACCAGAACCGCAAGCTCGGTTCCGGCGGGTAGGGCGTGATCGTCCATAACGATCTTCAGCATGTCGTCGGCGACCTCGTTCGCGGTCTTCAACGCCTCAATCCTGGTGCCGGGCTCGCCGTGGTGGCCGATGCCCACCTCCATCGTACCGGGTTCGATCTGGAAATTGGGATGGCCGACGCCCGGCAAGGTGCAGGGCCCAAGGCCCACGCCGACCGACCGGCAGGCATCAATGGCCTTTTGCGCTGCCGCCTGCACTTCGGCAAGGGGGGCGCCGGTGGCGGCCTTGGCACCGCCGATCTTCCACATGAATATCTCTCCCGCCACGCCGCGCCGCTTGGCGCGTTCGTCCTGAGGGGCCGAACAGACATCATCATTGGCGACGACTGTGGCCACCTCGATCCCGTCCTTGGCGACCATGCGGGCCGCCATCTTCACGTTCATGTTGTCGCCCGCGTAATTGCCGTAAAGCACCGCCACCCCAGCCCCGCCATTGGCGGCCTTGATCGCATCGGCGAAACTTTTCGCCGTGGGCGAGGAGAACAGCTCTCCCACCGCAACAGCATCCACCATGTTGCGCCCGGCATAACCGATGAATGCCGGTTCATGCCCCGAACCACCGCCGGTAACGATGCCGACCCGTCCCGTCTTGGGGGCTGCATTCGACACAACGACGCGCGGGTTCGCGGCATCCAGATGCACCAGATCGCGGTGGGCCTTGACGAAACCTGCCACGGTCTCGTCCACCAGATCGTCGGGGTTGTTGATGAATCTTTGCATGTTATCTCTCACTTCACCGTATAGCCGCCATCGACCAGCAGGTCGGCGCCATTGATCATCGCCGCCTCGGACGAGGCCAGGAACACCGCCGCCGCCGCAATTTCATGCGGTTCGGCAAAGCGGCCCACCGGAATCTGCGCCTTCATCGCTTCGCCCTTCGGCCCGTCCCAGGCCTTGCGGCCCAGATCGGTCAGAACCACGGTGGGCGAGATGGAATTGACCGTGATGCCATGGCGGCCCCATTCCAGCGCCAGCGTCTTGGTCACACCGATAATACCGAATTTCGACGCACAATAGGCGACATGGCCATCAATGGCGACCGATCCGGCCTGACTGGCCAGATTGACGATCCGCCCGCCCTTGCCTGCTGCGATCATTGCGCGGCCCACGGCCTGCGCCATCTGGAAACTTCCGGTCAGATTGACGGCGATGGTGCGGTCCCATGCGGTTGCGGTCAGCTCTTCGGCGGGGGCAAGATCCACGATGCCCGCGCTGTTGACCAGAATGTCGATGCCACCCATTTCGGCCTGAATGGCGGCGACCGCCGCGCCAACACTGGCCGCATCGTTAACATTGCAGGTAACGGCGCGCGCACCCGGCAGCTCGGCGGCGCGCGCCGAAGCCGCCTCAAGGTTCATGTCCAGCAGGGCCACGTGCGCACCCTTGGCGGCAAAGGCCTGTGCGATAGCCGCGCCGATCCCCGAGGCGGCGCCGGTCACGACGGCAATCTTGCCGGAAAGTGAAAAGTCGAAAGTCGGTGTGACCATGGGAATGTTCCTTGATGTTCGGCCTTGGCGGTTCGGGCCTTTGGTGGTGTGCCCCGGGGCCGGGGAGAGCGGCCCCGGAGCGTTGCCGTCAGGGGAAGGTTACTGGCGGGCGGCCAGCAGCGCATCCACATTGTCGGCGGTCACAGGGGTCCACGGAACGCTGTATTCCTTGGATTTGCCGTCAGCCCAGGGCATATCGGGGTAGGCCGTCCAGATTTCCGACATCGGCTTGTAGTCCGGCATGACCGCAGCAATCGCCAGATCCAGCGCACCTTGCGCCTGTGCCGCTCCGTCTTGCAGGATAGAGGCCATGTTGCCGTCCTTGACCGCATGCAGCGCGTCGGTCACACCGTCGATGCCCGCGATGGCGAAGGACTTGGGGTCAAGCCCGGCGGCCTTGACCGCCTCGATCGCGCCCAGCGCCATTTCGTCGTTCTGGCCGATGATGCCGTTGATTTCGCCGGGATGCGACGTCAGCCAGTTTTCCATCAGGGTCTGGGCTTCAGCACGGCTCCAGTTCGCGGTCTGATCCTCCAGCACCTTCACATCCGGGCATTCGGCCAGCGCCTTCATGTTGCCTTCCAGACGCTGAATTTGCGCCGACTGGCCAACCGGGCCTTCGATGATGACGACGTTGCCTTTGCAACCGATCTTGTCGAGGACGTATTTCGCCTCCATGTAGCCTGACTGAACATCATCAGAGCCGACATAGGCGGCCAGCTTGTCGCTGTTGACGCGGGTGTTCGACCCGAAAACCGGAATGTTCGCGGCAACGGCGGCATCCACGGCGGCGGCACCGGCCTCGATGTCGATCGGAACGAAGATGATCGCGTCAAACCCTTGGGTGATCATGGTTTCGAACTGGTCTTGCTGGGTCAGCGCGTCATACTTGCCATCGAACACGGTGACATCGACCAGACCCTGCTTGACGGCCGGGTGGTTTTGCAGCGCCTGCGCCCAGATCTGCATGAACTCTGCGTTCAGGCCATAGACTGCGGCCCCGATCTTGGGCTTGTCACCGGCGAAGGCGGCACCGGCCACACCGGCCACAAGGGCCAGGGTGCTTGCCATTGTCATAAGCTTCTTGGTCATTCGCGTTTTCCTCCCATGGATGACGCTGGTTAGGGGTCCTCGGGGCATATGCACCCCGAGGGCAGCAAGTCAGGCTTGGTCAATCCTGCTTGTTCTTGGAGCGGTCCATCATGACGGCGGCGACAATCAGGACGCCCTTGATGACCTGCTGGTAGTAGGATTCGACCCCCAATAGATCGAGCCCGTTGTTCATGACGCCAATCAGCAGCGCACCGATCAGGGTGCCGGATACCCGGCCGATCCCCCCCGCCAGGCTTGTGCCGCCGATCACGACTGCCGCAATCGCGTCCAGCTCATAGGCGATCCCCGCCTGCGGCAGCGCCGATCCGGTACGGGCGGCCAGGATGATCCCCGCCAACCCCGCCAAGCCACCCGAGATCACGTAGACCGCAAACCGGATGCCGTTGACCGGAAGACCCGAAACCTTGGCCGCATGAGGGTTGCCGCCAACCGCATAGACATGGCGGCCAAAGCGGGTCTGGGTCAGCACGAAATGCGCCACAGCAAAGGTGCCCAGCAGCACAAAGATCGGAACCGGCACGCCCAGCACGCTGCCCGTGCCGATCCAGCGGAAGCCTTCGGACAGGGCCGGAATGGGCCGCCCGCCGGAATAGAGCAGCGTCAACCCGCGCGCTGCCGACAACATGCCCAAGGTCGCCACAAAGGCCGGAACGCGGAACCGCGCGACGATGGTGCCCGAAACGCCGCCACAAGCCATGCCGACCGCAAGCCCGATGGCAATGGCCACAAGGGCGGGCCAGGGTGCGCCGGGAATGAACCCGGTCGTGGCTGTGGTCGCGAAAGAAGAGGCCACAACCCCGGTCAGCGCCACCAGCGAACCGACCGACAGGTCGATGCCCCGCGTCAGGATGACAAAGGTCATCCCGATGGCCAGCACCCCGTTGATCGAGGTTTGCCGCAACACGTTCAGGATATTGCGCGTCGTCAGGAAGTTTTCGCTGATGAAGGTCAGCGTCACACAGGCCAGCGCAAGAGCGATAAGAATACCGTATTTTTGCGCAATCGCTCCCGCCGTCAGGCGCGGGCCTGCCGGGGTCTGCTCGTTCCGTTCCATAGTCTTATCCTCCCTCTGCCTCCCACCCTCAGGCGGCGAGATGCAGCAATCGTTCTGCCGAAAGGTCTTTGCGGCACAGTTCCCCGGCCATCTTGCCGTCTTTCAGGACGATGACCCGATCGGCCATTCCCAGGATTTCATCGGTTTCCGATGACACCATCAGCACCGTGCCACCCGCTTTGGCGAATTCGGACATGACGCGGTAAATCTCGCGCTTTGCGCCTACGTCCACACCGCGGGTCGGTTCATCCAAAAGCAAGATGCGCGGTTCGGTCAGGAACCATTTGCCCAGGACCACCTTTTGCTGGTTGCCACCCGACAGGCTGGCCACGCCCAGTGCATCGCTGGCCGTCTTGATGCGCAGTTCCTCGATCATGCGGGCGGCCGAGGCACCTTCGTTCGCGGCCTGCATCACACCTGTCGGCGACAGACGATCCAACGTGGCAAGGCACAGATTGTCCCGCACGCTGGCCGAGAGCACCAGGCCAGAGCCTTTGCGATCCTCTGTCACATAGGCAATGCCTGCTGCGATGGCATCAACCGGGCTGCGGATGGTCACAGCCTGCCCCGCCAGCTCGATGCTGCCGCCATTGGCATCGGACAGTCCGAACAGGCGGTCGAACACCTCGGTCCGCCCCGATCCCATCAGCCCGTATATCCCCAGTATCTCGCCCTTGTGCGCGGTGAACGAAATACCCCGCACCCCGCGCGCCGCAGTCAGGTCGGTCACCTTCAGCGCCGGTTCCGGGCTGGGCGTATTGTCCTTGATGAACTCTTCGGTCAGGGGCCGCCCGACGATCAACTGGATCAATTGATCCTTGTTGATATCGGCAATTGCACCATCCTGCACAAAGCGGCCATCACGGAACACGGTATAGCTGTCGGCGATGGAGAAGATTTCCGACAGACGGTGGCTGACATAGATCACGCCCTTGCCACGCTGTTTCAGCATGGCGATCGCCGCAAACAGATACTCTGCCTCGGCCTCGCCCAAGGCGCTGGTCGGCTCGTCCAGAATGATGACCTCGGCGTCATAGCTGAGAGCCTTGGCAATCTCGACCAGTTGGGTCTGCGCCACGGTCAGGTCCATCATCAGCGAGCTGGCACGGATGGCAAAACCGAACCCGTCCAGCAACTCCTGAGTCTGACGGTTCAGGGTGGCAAAGTCGATGCGGCCAAAGCTGCGCAGCGGCTCTCGGCCCATATAAATGTTCTCGGCAACGGTCATGGCGGGAACCGGCGACAGTTCCTGTTCGACAATGGCAATGCCGTTAGCCAGCGCCTCTGCCGGGCTGCTGAAGGAAACCTCTTGGCCATTGCGCCGGATCACGCCGCCATCGCGCTGCTGGATGCCCATGACGATGGTCAGGAAGGTGGATTTTCCCGCGCCATTGCCGCCGCACAACGCATGCACAGAGCCTGCCTGAAGGCGGAAACGGCCATCGCGCAGCGCCGGAACTCCGGAAAAGCTTTTGGTGAGGTCAGTGACCTCAAGTACTGGCTGCATGTCTCCCCCCCCTCGGTGTCAAAAATCATACGACATTCGACATATGTAAAAATACGCAGCTTTCATGTAATGTCAACATTCATCTGACTTTTGATATTTTATTGAAAAATTTTCCGTAACATTCTGATTATATTCATAATGCACATAAAATGTGCAATCGCGGGCGATCGGAATGCCGGTCGAAATCTGCCATGTGGACGGCGGCTTGCGAAAGCTGGGGTATAAAGCCGAAGGCCCTGCCTGCCCGGCTATGGGGCACGCTCAACGCAATGAAACAATCCCGTTGGACGTTCCGGGGCGATCAAACCCCATGCGGCACATGGCCGTTCCCAGATACTACACCGATTTACGCCCACAAATCGGCATGCACGCCTTGGATTTCAATCTATCACTATGATATTTAACATAAAATCATATACCATCTGCGACTGGCCCACATCAGGCCGCCACCTGCATGTATTGTCCATCCACTTCACGTTGGACGAACGTCGCATGGCTCTGCCCCCAAGGCCGACCTAGGGTTCGGCCATGCTGCGGATCATTGCCGGGATATTCCTGCTTCTTTTCCTGTCCTCCTGGGCCAGCGCCGAACCGCTGGGCCGGGCCGGGATTGCGGCGCTGATCCAGCCGCCCTATGCGCTGGGGGAACCCGTCAATGACAAGGGCGTCTGGACGCTTTTGAACTCTGGCGGCGCTGCGGCGGGATTTGCGTTCGAGACGCAGGAACTTGCCCCCCTGCCAGGCTTTTCCGGCGCGCCGATCAACCTGTTCGTTCTGCTGGACGGCGAGGGGAGGTTCATCAAGGTCAGCCTGATTTCGCAGAACGAACCGATTTTTGTCTCGGGACTGGGCGAGGCACCTTTCCGCAGGTTTCTGGAGCAATATGCCGGCCTGTCGATCAATCAGCCCATGACCATCGGCTCTCCCTATGGGCAGGCGGGGGCAGGAAGTGAGCTGACCTATCTGGACGGGGTGACCAAGGCCACCGCCAGCGTCCGCATTGCACATGACAGCCTGATGGCGGCCACGTTGCAGGTGGCCCGCGAAAAGATGCAGGGGCTTTCGGTCGGCCCGCCCGCCTGGCCCGACCCCGACCATGCCGAGGTGCTTGACTGGCAGGCGCTGGTCGATCAGGGGCTGGCCGGGCATCTGCGCCTGACCAATGCCGAGGTGGACGCCGCCTTTCAGGACACAACCTGGGCCGATGACGATGCAGAGGCCAAAGCCGACCCGTCCGGCAATTACCTTGACCTGTGGGTGATCGATCTCGGTCCGCCCGCGATTGCCCGGGCGGTGCTGGATACAGATGGGCTGGCCGCTTTGGCGCGGCTGCATCACCTGTCGCCGGATGAAGAGCCGATTCTGGTGATCGACACCGCGCGCCATGGCCTTGTCAGCCCCGCCTTCGTGCGCAACACCGCGCCCGACCGATTGTCGGCCGAACAAGATGGCCTGCCGGTCGCCCTGAAAGACGCCGATCTGACCTTTGGCACCCTGCCCGGCGTGCCGCAGGGCGTAGCGATGATCCTGCGGGTAGACCGGCGGCTGGGCTTTGACCCGACGCGCGACTGGCGGCTGAAGGTGCAGGCAGTGCGGGTGCATGGCGTCTTTCAAGCGCAGCCCGGATCGGTCGATTTCCCGTTGATCCATCACACCGATATGCGGTTCTACAAGCGCGCCGAGCCGTTGGCGCCGGTCTCGCCCTGGCGCGAGGCGCTGCGCAACCGGGCGGGCGATCTGATCTTGCTGGGGGTCTATCTGCTGGGTCTGATGGCCGCGCTGCTGGGGGCAATGCGGTGGACGGCATCGCATCCTGCCTTTCCCTGGATGCGGCGGGGGGCGCAGGCGGTGACCTTGGGCTTTGTCGGCTGGTGGGGTCAGGGGCAGTTGTCCATCGTCACGCCACTGGCCGTGCTGCGCACCATGATCGACGGCGGCAGCTATGCCTATCTGCTGTATGATCCGTTTTCGCTGCTGATCTGGGCGGCGGCGATTACGGGCTTTGTGGTGGTGGGACGCGGGTTTTTCTGCGGTTGGCTGTGTCCCTTTGGCGCGCTGCAAGACTTTGCCCATGCCCTGGGCCGCAAGCTGCACCTGCCCCGGTGGGAACCGTCTGCCCGCTGGGACCACCGGCTGAAATGGGTGAAGTATGTCGCGCTGGCTGGGCTGGTGGCGACGGTATTGACCTCTCCTGATGAAATCGACACGGCGGTGGAGGTTGAGCCGTTCAAGACCGCGATCACCACGTTTTTCGTGCGTGACTGGTATTATGTGGCCTATGCCGGGCTGTGGCTGGGGTTGGGGCTGTTCAC
>CALRKX020000057.1:0-9922 GCA_943368305.1 Erythrobacter sanguineus | reverse complement strand
ATCCGGTTCAACGATCTGGTCCTGACGCCCGCCGGATTTCCCCGCACGCGCGACATGCTGCTGCACGCGGGCTATGAGGTGCGCGAGATCGGCAACAGTGAATGCGCCAAGCTGGATGGCGGCATGTCCTGCCTGTCGTTGCGCTTTAGCCCGAAGGGCTGAGGAATGATCTTCAATATCGTCGCCGTGGTGCAGGCCGGGCGGCTTTCTTATGAGGCGCTGCTGCTGGCGGCATCGCTGCGGGCCAGCGTGCCGGGGTTTCAGGGCAAGCTGTTTCTGGCGGAACCCGGCGGACCGCTGTGGCCACAGGATCCGCGCCTGACCAATCCGGCGATGCGGGCCACGCTGGAGGGGTTGGGGGCAACCTTTCTGCCGTTTCAGAACCGCGTGTTCGGGGCCAGCTATCCTCATGGCAACAAGATCGAGGCCCTGCTGGCCCTGCCGGATGAACCCTTCCTGTTTCTGGATACCGATACGCTGATAACCGGTGATCTGGCGGCGGTGCCCTTTGGGTTTTCTCGCCCCTCGGCCTCTATGCGGCGCGAGGGCACCTGGCCTGCCGTGCCGCTTTATTCGACACATGAGGCGATCTGGGGCGCGCTGTATGCGCGGTTCGGGTTGGATATCGCGCCCACGCTGGACCTGTCGGAACCCGCCGACCATTGGCGGCGGTTTCTATATTTCAACGCGGGCTGGTTCTTTCATGCCAGCCCGAAGGCGTTTGGTGAACGGTTCCTGACCATCGCCCGCACGATCCGTGACGAGACACCCGCGGCACTGGCCGCGCAAGAGCTGTTTCCCTGGCTGGACCAGATTGCGCTGCCCCTTGTGGTGCAGTCTTTCGGGGGTGGCCGTCCGGGGCCAGAGCTGGCCGGGCTGGATGGCGATGTGACCTGCCATTACCGCAGCCTGCCGCTGCTTTACGCCCGCGAAAGCGACCGCGCGGTCGAGGTGCTGGAGCAGGTGGCGGGCCAGAAAGAGCTGCGCCGTCTGCTGCGCGACCATGAGCCTGCGCGGGAGCTGATCTACAAGAACCGGGGCCGCAAGATCCGAGAGATGTTCGACCGTGCCGACCTGCCGCGCCGCGAACAGGCGATCCGTGCCCGCATCCGCGAGGCGGGCCTGTGGCTGCGCTAGCTTCACCCGTCGCGTGCCTGCCACGAATACGATTGACAGGCCGGTGCCGGGCCGCCAACGTTCTGGGACTGGTGTTGATTGAGTTGTGTGGCTGACGTTGCACGCGGCACCTGTTTTTAGGTCGGATCGTCGTGCTGATAAAAATCAGGTGATCTGATGCCCCTAGGGATTGCGCCACGGCTTCCATACAGACAGCCCGAAGCATTGTGCCGTTCGCTGGTTTATACTTGGGCAGGCGAACTGCTTACGACGTCGCACACCGAAAGTGCGATCATGGCCGGCTTGGTCACCAAGGCTCAGGTGACGGCCAATTCGCCCGAGTACCGCGGCATCAAGAGCAACCACAAAACCTCCTTGCCAAGCAGTGCGAACCCGAAGCTCTCGGTCACCGTGGCCTATTCCCACGCATTCGACCCGCAACGTGACCACTCTCCCGCCCTGCGCGCGCGCGGCCACATGGTAGAGGTTGACCCCGATGCAAAAGGGGAGGGAACGCGCAGCATTGCCAAGAACGTGTTGCGGGCCTTCGGCTCTCATATGTCATTTCAGGGCAAAACCCTGATCGACCTTGCGGCCTCGACGAATGCCAAGATTGGAAATGCCGTAACTGCCGCCATCTCGCCGTTGTGGACCGTCGGCGGCCAGACCGCGATGTGCGTGTCGCTGCATTACGACTACGGTGCCATCAACGGCAATCTGGCGTCCAGCAGCGCCCATTCGGTGGGGTTCATGCACAGTCCTGGGGGGCTGGGAAACCGACAGGCCGGATTCCGGTTTTTTGATCCCAACGTCGGAAGCTGGCGCTTCAACAAGGTGACCGAACTGACGACGTTCTTCACCAATGACTGGATCCGCAACTTTATCGACAACACGATGACCGCCGATCCGCCCCGGCCAGGGCAATCCACAACCTGGAAAGGCCCTCGTAGCATTACCGGTTTTCGGCTAATTCAGTTTGTCCTGGTTTGACGCCACCTTTGGCCGGAACCCATTCCACAGAATGCCGCGCGGGCCGGTCGGCAGAATGACCGGTTTCATCCAGCAGAGCGTAAATCCATGTGCTGGCAGGGCAAGTTGATCTCTCAGGGTGCCCAGCGCAGGAAGTTGGCGATGATCCGCAAGCCGGTGGCTTGTGATTTTTCCGGGTGAAACTGGGTGCCGACCATGTTCGCCGCCCCGATGATGGCAGTGATGTCGCCGGCATAGTCAACATGGGCCAGCCGTTCGGCCGGATTCGCCACTCGGAAGGCATAAGAGTGGACGAAATAGGCGTGGTCGCCGGTGCGGATGCCGCCTAGAACCGGATGGTCATGGTCGATCACCAGATCGTTCCAGCCCATATGCGGCACCTTCAGCGCCGGATTGGCCGGGGTAATGCGCGTCACCTCACCGCCGATCCAATCGAACCCCTTGGTGTCCGTGTATTCACGGCCCCATGTGGCCATCATCTGCATGCCGACACAGATGCCCATGAACGGCCGGCCCTTGGCGCGCACCGCTTCTTCAATCGCTTCGAACAGGCCCCCGTGATCACCCAAGGCGCGGCGGCAGGCCGGAAAGGCGCCGTCACCGGGCAGCACGATCCGGTCGGCGCGGGCCACATCTTCGGGGCGCGAGGTCACCAGGATATCGCCCGCGCCCGTTTCCAGCGCCATGCGCTGAAACGCCTTTTCGGCGGAATGCAGATTGCCGCTATCGTAATCGACAAGGACGGTCAGGGGCATCGGTTCGGCTTTCGCAGGCAGGGATTTTCGAAAACTCTGACCCGGATCTTTCAAAAATCCGGGCAAAGTCCTTCGAAGGAATTTGGCGTTTACAACGCGCCTTTGGTCGAGGGCAGGGCGTTGCCCAGCCGTGGATCGGGTTCCACCGCCTCGCGCAGCGCACGGGCAAAGGATTTGAACGTCGCCTCGGCGATGTGGTGGCTGTTGAGGCCGTGGATCAGGTCCAGATGCAGGGTGATGCCGCCATGAACCGCCACCGCCTGAAAGAATTCGCGCACCAGTTCAGTGTCGAACGTGCCGATCTTTGGCGCGGTAAAGGGCACGTTCCACACCAGAAAGGGCCGCGCCGACAGATCCAGCGCGCAGGCCACCTGCGTGTCATCCATTGCCAGCCGGAAATGGCCATAGCGGCGGATGCCGCGCTTGTCGCCCAGCGCCCGCACCAGCGCCTGACCCAGCGCGATGCCGGTATCTTCGACCGTGTGGTGATCGTCGATATGCAGGTCGCCCTTGGCTGTCGCCGTGATGTCGATCAGCGAATGGCGGGCAAGCTGATCCATCATATGGTCAAAGAACCCGACCCCCGTCTGCGCGTTGCACTTGCCCGTGCCATCCAGATTGACCGCGACCGAGATCGCGGTTTCGTTGGTATTGCGGGTGACTTCGGCCTGACGCATGGCAATCTCCTTGCTTGTCCGCCTTATAGGGGGGCGGGGACGAGAGGGAAAGCCTTACGCGCGGGCCAGAAGCGCGTCGATTTCGTCGCGGTTGGGCATCGAGGCCGCAGCCCCCCGCCGCGTCACCGAAATGCCCGCCGTCGCGGCAGCAAATCGCAACGCCTGTTCAATCGGCTGCCCCTCGGCCAGTGCCACGCAAAAGCCGCCGTTGAAGGCATCGCCCGCGCCGGTCGTATCCTCAACTTTGCCTGCAGAAATGATCGGCAGATGCAGACTGCGCGACCTGTCGCGATAGAGCGCCCCGTTTGCGCCCAGCGTCATCACCACGGCACCCACGCCCTTGGCCAGCAGGGCATCGGCGGCGGCTTCGGCCTCTGCCACATTGGTCACGGGCAGGCCGGTCAGCAGCTCGGTCTCGGATTCATTGGGGGTCAGGTAATCACACAGGGCAAAGATTTCCGCCGGCAGTTCGGCGGCGGGCGCGGGGTTCAGGATGGTGGTCACACCCGCCGCGCGGGCAATCTGCAAACCGCGCAGGGCGGGGGGGATAGGCTGTTCCAGCTGGGTGATGAAGACCGCAGCCCCTTCGATCAGGGCGCGGCGTTCTTCGATGTCACCTTCGGTGATCCGGCCCGCTGCACCCGGCGTCACGATGATCGCATTGGCACCGGTGGAATCGTCCAGCAGAATCGCCGCCGCGCCGGTGAAACTGTCATGGTCCACGGTCACCTCGGGTGTCACCCCGGCCTTGCGCCAGATGCCATCGGCCATGGCGGCGAAATCATCGTCGCCCAGCCGGGTGATGAAATGGGTCCGCCCCCCTGCCATGGCGCTTGCCACCGCCTGGTTCGACCCTTTGCCGCCCGGCCCAAGGGCAAAGCTTTTGCCTAGGATCGTCTCACCCGTCTTGGGCAGGCGGGCCGAACGAAACGCGCAGTCGGCGACAAAGATGCCAAGGTTTACAATGGGTTTCATGGTCATTCCTCTGGCGGGATCACGCCCTTGCGGAACATGAAGCAGCCATAGAACCGCCGCTCGCTGGTTTGCACTATGGCATAGGCATGCTTGGACAGATCGTAAAAGGCGAACCGTTCGATGCCGGGCAGGGGGCGGGGGCGGCCTTCGGCGGCATCAACCACGGCCTGCACCTCTGCCTGCACATCGGTGACTCTGTCAGGGTCGCCCACCACCTCCATCCGGCCCGCAAAGTCAGGCACAAAGGTATCCAGCGGCAGCAACGACAGGATCGCGCCTGCGGCTTCGGTTGCGGTCAGGTTTTCCATCGTCAACAGTTTGCCCGCCACGGTCTGGCTGGCCAGTGCAGCGGCGGGAAAGTTGGCGTCCACAAGCATCAGCATGTCGCCATGGCCCATGGCGCGCAGCGTGCCAAGCAGATCGGCGTTCAGCCGGTTGTCGATTCCCTTGAGCATAATATCCTCCCGTTGGCGCCAACCTGCCGCGCCCATGGGGCGGTGGTCAAGGTCAGCCGTTCAGCCGGTCCAGCCGGGCGCGCACCGAAAGGCCATGCGCCTCAAGGCTTTCGCTGATGGCCAGCCGTTCGGCGGCAGGGCCTATGGCGCGCAGCGCCTCTGGCGTCATGCGGGCGAGTGTGGTGCGTTTCAGAAACTCCATCACCGACAGGCCCGACGAGAACCGGGCCGAACGCGCTGTGGGCAGCACATGGTTCGGCCCGCCGACGTAATCGCCAATGGCCTCCGGCGTCCAGGCGCCCAGAAAGATTGCGCCCGCATGGGTGATTTCAAGGCTCAACGCCTCGGGGTCATCGACGCACAGTTCCAGATGTTCCGGCGCGACACGGTTCGACAGGGTGGCCGCCTCGTGCAGATCGCGGCTGACGATCACCGCGCCGAAATCTCGCCAGCTTGCCCCTGCAATCTCACGCCGTTCCAGCGTTTCCAGCCGCTTTTCCACCGCAGCCACCACCGCAGTCGCATGGGCGGCATTGGGGGTGATCAGGATGGATTGCGCGCTTTGGTCATGTTCGGCCTGTGACAGCAGGTCCAGTGCCAGCCAGTCGGGGTCGGCGCTGCCATCGGAAATCACCAGAATCTCGGACGGCCCGGCGATCATGTCGATGCCCACGCGGCCAAAGACCCGGCGCTTGGCAGCGGCCACATAGGCGTTGCCCGGCCCGGTAATCTTGTCCACGGCCGGAATGGTCGCCGTGCCATAGGCCAGCGCCGCAATCGCCTGCGCGCCACCGATGCGGTAGATCACATCCACCCCGGCCAGTTCTGCGGCAAGCAGAACCAAGGGGTTCACCACGCCGCCCGGCGTCGGGCAGGCCACGGCCAGCCGCTGAACGCCCGCCACCTTGGCCGGAATGGCATTCATCAGAACCGAAGAGGGATAGGACGCGAGGCCCCCCGGCACATAAAGGCCAGCCGCTGTCACCGGCGTCCATCTCCACCCCAGCGTCGCGCCGGTCGGGTCTTGCCAGCTTGCGTCTTCGGGCATCTGGCGGCTGTGATAGGCGCGGATGCGGTCGGCGGCCAGTTCCAGCGCGGCGCGGTCTTCTGATGTCACCTTGGCGATTTCGGCGGCGATTTCAGCGGGCGAGAAGGCCAGCGTTTCGGGCGTCAGGTCCAGCCGGTCAAAGCGCGAGGTCAGTTCGATCACCGCCGCATCGCCGCGCGCGCGCACATCGGCGATGATGGCGGCCACCGCCTGATCAACATCCTCTGCCTCTTCGCGCTTTTGGCCCAGAAGGGTGGTAAAGCGGGCGTCGAAATCGGTTGCGGCGGTGTCAAGAAAGGTCGGCATCGGCAAGTCCTCTGGCGGCTTGGTGCCTTCCATATGGCTTTGCGGCCTGCGGCTCAAGCGGAAGGGTGTCGCGGTTTTATTCAGACACATATTGACATTAGAATGTGAAAATATATCTGTCGTGCAAAGAGGAGCGATGCCATGCGCAAACCTGTCCTGACGATCTTGTGGCTTGTGCTTGCCGCGCCGGCCTTTGCTGCCGATCCGGTGCCGGTGATGCAGGTGCAACTGACGGAATGGAAAGCGGTTTATGGCACGGTCGAAGCGCGGCTGCGGGTGCCCGCGCGGGCGCGGATTGGCGGGACCATCACCGAACTGGCGGTGACCGAGGGCGATGTGGTGGCCGAAGGTCAGGTGCTGGCGCGGATCGTCGATCAGAAACTGGGGTTTCAGTTGGCCGCTTTGAAGGCACAGCAGACCGCAGCCGAGGCGCAGCTTGCCAATGCCACAGCCGAGTTGACGCGCGGGCAGGAGTTACTGAAGCAAGGCGTAACCACGGTGCAGCGGCTGGACGCCCTGCGCACGCAGGTCGATGTGGTGACCGGCCAGATCGCCGCGCTGGAGGCACAGGCCCGCGTGATTGGCCAAAGCGAGGCCGAGGGCGCAGTGCTGGCCCCCGCCGCTGGCCGCGTGCTGGAGGTGCCGGTGGCCAGAGGCGCGGTGGTGATGCCGGGTGAACCCGTGGCCACGCTGGCGGCGGGGGGCACCTTTCTGCGCATCGCGGTGCCGGAACGCCACGCGACCAGCTTGCACGAGGGCGATACGATCCAGATCGAAGGGGCCGAAGGGCGCCTGATCAAGGTTTACCCGTTGATTTCAGGCGGTCGGGTGACGGCGGATGTCGAGGTGCCGGGCCTTTCGGACCGCTTCATCGACGCCCGTGTTCTGGTGCGTCTGCCGGTTGGACAGCGCAGCGCGCTGGTGGTGCCCGAAGCGGCGTTGCGCCTGCAATCGGGGCTGGATGTCGTGCAGGTCTCCGGGGCCGAAGGGCCGGTGGCGGTTGCTGTGGTGCCCGGCCAGCATCAGGTGATCGACGGGCAGCCCATGGTTGAAATCCTGTCCGGATTGCAGGCTGGCGACATGATCATCGGGGGCGGGAATGAGTGAGCATCGCGCGCCCTTGGGCCTTGCCGGGCGGCTGACGCGGGCCTTCATTGCCTCGTCCCTGACGCCCTTGTTCATTCTGGCCGCGCTTGCCGCCGGTCTGGTCGCCCTTGGTGCCCTGCCGCGCGAGGAAGAGCCGCAAATCTCTGTGCCGATGGTCGATATTCATGTGCAGGCGCCGGGGCTGAAGGCCGAGGATGCGGTGAAACTGGTGACGGAACCGCTGGAGGTGCTGGTCAAGGGCATCAACGGGGTGGAGCATGTTTATTCCCAGACCCGCGATGACAATGTTCTGGTCATGGCGCGGTTTCAGGTCGGCACCCGGTCCGAAGATGCCATTCTGCGCGTGCATGACAAGATTCGCGCCAACATGGACCGGATTCCGGTTGGCATCCCGGAGCCGCTGATCGTCGGGCGCGGCATTGATGATGTGGCGATCCTGTCGGTAACGCTGTCGGCCAAGCCGGGGCAGATGGTGCAGGCCAATGACCTGACCCGCATCGCCCGCGCCGTTCAGGCCGAGGTGATGAAGGCCGACAACATCGGCCTGACCTACTTGGTGGGCGAGGCGACCGAGGCCATCCGCATCGCGCCCGACCCGGACCGGCTGGCCCTTTATGGCGTGACCTTGCAGCAACTGGCGGGCAAGGTAAGCCAAGCCAACCGCACACTGAACGCAGGCAAGCTGCGGGACGGCGGCGAGGAGGTGGACCTTGTGGCCGGTGCCACCCTGACCGCCCCGGCAGAGGTGGCGAACCTGCTGATCACCACCCGCGAAGGGCACCCGGTCTATGTCTCGGACGTGGCCGATGTCAGTTTCGTGCCCGACACCTCTGACCATATCGTGTCGAACCTGACGCGGGCCAAAGATGGCACCCTGTTGCGCAGTCCTGCGGTCACGCTGGCCGTGGCCAAGCGGGCAGGGGCAAATGCCGTTGTGGTGGCGGAACAGGCGCTGCACCGGATCGAGGCGCTGGAAGGCCGGGTGATCCCCGATTCTGTTCAGGTGACCGTAACCCGCAACTATGGCGAGACGGCCAATGAAAAGGCCAACGAACTGCTGTTCCATCTGGGCCTTGCCACGGTGTCTATCATCGCGCTGGTCTTTGTCGCCATCGGCTGGCGCGAGTCGCTGGTGGTGGCGATCGTCATTCCGGTGACGATCCTGCTGACGCTCTTTGCCGCCTGGATCATGGGTTATACGCTGAACCGGGTCAGCCTGTTCGCGCTGATCTTTTCCATCGGCATTCTGGTCGATGATGCCATCGTGGTGATTGAAAACATAGCGCGGCACTGGGGCATGGGCGATGCGCGGCCCCGCGCGCAGGCGGCGGTGGACGCGGTGGCCGAGGTCGGCAACCCCACCATCGTGGCCACGCTGACCGTGGTGGCGGCCCTGCTGCCGATGCTGTTCGTCAGCGGGTTGATGGGCCCCTACATGTCGCCCATCCCGGCCAATGCCAGCGCGGCGATGATCTTTTCCTTCTTCGTCGCGGTGATCATCACGCCCTGGCTGATGGTGAAAATCGCCGGTCGCGCCAAACTGGCGCATCACTCTGGCCATGGCTGGATGGAGCGGATCTATCTTGCCGCCGCCCGGCCGATACTGGCCACGAAACGCCGCAGCCTGACCTTTCTGCTGGTGACGGCGGCGCTGTCCTTCGGCTCGCTTGGCCTCCTTTATACCAAGCATGTCACGGTGAAACTGCTGCCCTTCGACAACAAGTCGGAACTGGCGGTGATGATCGACCTGCCCGAAGGGGCGGCGACCGAGGCAACCGACCGGCTGGCGCAGGATGTGGCTCGCGTGGCGATGGGCTTGCCAGAAGTGACCTCGATCCAGACCCATGCCGGCACCGCCGCGCCCTTCAACTTCAACGGCCTCGTGCGCCATGGCTACTTGCGGCAGGAACCGCAGTTGGGCGAGGTGGCGATCAACCTGACCCCCAAGGCCGACCGCAGCCGCACCAGCCATGCCATCGCCCTTGACCTGCGCCAGCGGCTTGCGACCCTGACGCTGCCGCCGGGTGCCGCACTCAAGGTAGTCGAGCCGCCGCCCGGTCCGCCGGTGATCTCTACCCTGCTGGCCGAAGTCTATGGCCCCGACCCAGAAACCCGCCGCAAGGCGGCAGCGCAGGTCGAGGCGGCGTTTCGTTCGGTTCCCTTCATCGTCGATGTCGACAACAGCTATGGCACCCAGCCGCGCCGCCTGCGGGCGACGATTTCGGGCGATGACCTCGATTTCTACCGGGTGCAGGAACAGGACGTGTTCGACACCATCGCCGCGCTGAACGGCGGGCAGGTGGTGGGCTATTCGCACCGGGGCGACGGGCGCTATCCGATCCCGCTGATCCTGGGGCGGGCCAAGAGCGACCGGGTGATGGATGAACGCTTCCTGTCCACCCCCATCCCCGCCAACAGTCTTCCCGGAGGGCGGGATGTTGTGGAGCTGGGTGATGTGGTGCGGGTCGCGCCGGAAAAGGCGTCCTACCCGAT
>CALRKX020000056.1:0-9932 GCA_943368305.1 Erythrobacter sanguineus | reverse complement strand
CTGGGACCGATCTGGCGGCGGCAGAGGCCATTCACCACCGCATCCATCAGGTGTGCTTCATCGCGCGGTCGGTGAATTTTCCGGTCAGCCATGCGCCAGAGTTTGTGGTTCAGGCCTGACAGGCGTGGCGCGGCTTGCCCCCCGTGGGGAGAGCAAGCAACGTAACCCTTTACGGCCTTTCGGCTAGCAGGAAGGGGCGTGTCCGCCGGAATGGCCGGGGTGCGGCGGGCGTTGCATGACCGACCGGCAGCCATGCTTTGGCCCGGCTGCAAGGCGCGGACGATGGAAATGTAGACCAATGGCACGGATGGGCGGCAGATCGGGCATCTGCAAGGTCGGGCACTTCACCGGATATTCCAGATCGCCGGCACCTCTTCCTGAAGGCTCTCCTGCCAAACCCTTCGGGTCCGCGCAATAGCTGCCCCGATAAAGGGAGAGGCGAGGGGTCAGGCCCGGAACGCCGCTGCCAGATCGGCGGGCAAGGGAAACTCTGCCAGCACCCGTGCCCGGCCATCGGCAGACATCTTCCGCGCCGTCTTCTGCACGATGTCCAGCACCTCTGCCGCCTCGCGACCATTGGCAAAGCCCTCGAAATACCAGCGCAGGAAGGTGAAGCAGATCACATCCTCCAGCGCCTGCACCTCGGCGTCGCGCTTGATGCCTTCCTTGCGCAACAACACCTGCACCCGGTCGCAATCTGCCACGTCATAGCCTGCATCGGCCATGATCTCCGCCACCCGCGCCCCATGCCGCCGCCCCTGTTCGCGACGCCACTCCAGATAACCTGCCTTACCCTCGGGGTAGTCATGGCGGGGCAACAACCAGCGTTCCACATGCTGCCCGCGCGCGGCGATGCGCAGTACGTCCGGGGCAGCGGGAAACAACCGCTCCAGTTCTGCCGTCATCCGCTGGCCGTAAAGCAGGGCGGCTGGCAGATCCATGTCCAGGTTCGGATCTGCAGCATTGGCGGCATCAATCGCGGCAAGAGCGTTATGCAGGCGGTCAGTCAAGGGTCATCTCCGAAAGGGCAAGGGCGGTGCGCTCCTGCAAGGGGCCTACAGCGTCGGCCCGCGCCAGCCACAGGTCAAGCGCCATCATTTCCCACCGCTGGCCTTCGTTGCCGAACCGGACCCTGGCAACCTCTTCTGCGGCAAGATGCCCGGCAAAGAACCATCCGATCTGTGCCGGATCGGTCATCGCCGGAAAGGCGCGCGACCAGATCAGCCGTCCGGGGGCCAGCCGCAATCCGAACTCCTCCTGAACCTCGCGCAGCAGACAGTCTACCGGGCTTTCGGCACCTTCGCGCCCGCCGCCCGGCAAGTCCCACACCCCCGCCCAAGCCAGGCCCGGCCTGTCATCACGCAAATAGGTCAGGATGTGGCCCTGACAGATCAACGCCGCCTTGGCCCCGGCGAAGGGATCAGGACAGATCGGCATTCTGGCAATCCATGTCCGGGCGGATCAGGCAACGCATTGCGTTTCCCCGCCCATGCGCGGGCCGTCCAGCAGAAACGGTTCCATCGCAACGCTTAAAAGCCAGTGCCTGCCCCGGCGGGCGCTGGCCGGGCCTTGGCGGGCTGGCGGTGCAGAGAGCATTTGCTCACCCGACCTAATGGTCATTGATGTCCTTGGTCCAAATCTTCACCTGATGCTTCTGAACCCCCATGGTGCGCCGCAGCACCAGCCAGGCCAGCAGTGACAAGACCGCAAACACCACCAGCAGCACCGGCACGCTGCCGCCCAGTACGCCCACCACCAGCAACACCCCGGTCAGGAGCGCGCCGATCGCAAAGCCCAGAAAGATGAAACCGGGCGCCAGTATCTCCAGCACGCCCAGCACAAGGCCCGCCACCATCCAGACCCACCACACCGTCCACATCACCTTATGCCTTCCCCTTCAGCATCTTGAACGCATCGCCAAACGCCTCCAGCGCATTCGCCGGAATCAGGATGGTCTGCTTGCCTTGCCCCGAAGCGACCGCCTGCAACGCTTCCACCTGCTTCAGTGCGACCTGAAACTGCGCTGCCTCCAGCCCGTTTTCCTTGATCGCCACCGCAATCACGCCCGTCGCATAGGCCTCGGCATCCGCCGTGATCCGCCGCGCCTTGGCCTGCTGTTCGGCAGCATAGAGTTCCGCATCCGACTGCAACTCGACCGAGCGCTTTTTGCCCTCGGCCTCCATCACTTGCGCGCGCCGGGCGCGTTCGGCGTTCAACTGCTGCAACATCGCGGCACGGGTCTGTTCATCAAGGTTCACGTCCAGAATCTCGGCCCGCGTCACCTCGACCCCCCAGTCATCCACCATCGCCGTGACCTGATCGCGCACCCGCTCAATCAATTGCGCGCGGTTCGACTGCACCTGATCCAGCTCCAGCTTGCCTATCTCGCTGCGCACAATCCCCGCCACCGTCGTTGCAATCGCGCCATCGACATCGCGGATGCGATATACGGTCTTTTCCGGTTCGGTGATGCGGTAGAACACGCTGGTTTCCACCTTCACCAGCACGTTGTCGGCGGTGATGGCATCCTGGCTGGCGGTCGGCAACTGGCGCTCCAGAATGGTGATCTTATGCGCCACGCGGTCCAGAAACGGCACGGTGAAGTTGATGCCCGGCCCCAGAACGGCATGCAGCCGTCCAAAGCGTTCGACCACATATTTCTCTGATTGCGGCACGATCCGCACCGCCTTGAAAATCGCGATGATGACCAAGATGGCCAGCGCCAGAAATACGGCGTTGCCTCCGCTCATTCCCTCAAACGGCATGTGAACCTCCTGAAAATCCCTTGCACACAGGCTGCACCGTTAATGGCCCGCGCGCAAGAACCCGCGCATCGGCAAGACCTCCCGCCTGGTAAATGATCATGCTATCCTGCCGCCATGCCCGCCCTGTGCCGCGATTGCCTGACCACTTTCCAGACCGGCCTGCGCTGCCCGGCCTGCCGGTCACCCCGCATCGTCGCGCACCCTGAACTGGACCAACTTTCCATCGCCCATATGGACTGTGACGCCTTTTATGCAAGCGTTGAAAAGCGCGACAATCCTGAGCTGCGGGACAAGCCGGTCATCGTTGGTGGCGGGCAGCGGGGGGTGGTTTCCACCGCCTGTTACCTCGCCCGGATCAAGGGCGTCCGGTCCGCGATGCCGATGTTTCAGGCGCTGAAACTCTGTCCCGAGGCGGTGGTGGTGAAGCCCCGGTTCAGCGCCTATACCGAAGCCAGCCGCGCCATACGCGCGATGATGGAAGAGATGACCCCCGCCATCGAACCCCTGTCACTGGATGAGGCATTTCTGGACCTGACCGGCACCACCCGTCTGCATGGGGCGCCCCCGGCGGTCATGCTGGCCCGCCTGACCAAACGGATGGAGGACGAACTGGGCCTGACCGGCTCTGTCGGGTTGTCGCACAACAAGTTTCTGGCCAAGATCGCGTCCGACCTTGATAAGCCGCGCGGGTTTTCGGTGATCGGGCAGGCGGAAACGCAGACCTTTCTGGCGCGTCAGCCGGTGCGGATCATCTGGGGCGTAGGTGCCGCCACCCAGGCCGCGCTGGAAAAGGCTGGCATCCGGGGCATCGCCGATCTGCTGCGCTGGGACCGGCAAGACCTGATGGCGCGCTTTGGCCAGATGGGAGAGCGTCTTTTTCATCTGGCGCGAGGAGAGGACCGCCGCCGGGTCAGCCGGGATGCGGGGCTGAAGTCGATCTCGAAAGAAACGACCTTCTTTGAAGACACCGCCGATCCTGACATTCTGGATGGCCATATCTGGCGGCTGGCCGAACAGGTGGCCGACCGGGCCAAGGCCAAGGCCCTGTCGGGCCGCACCGTGACACTGAAACTCAAGCGCGGCGATTTCCAATTGGTGACCCGCCGCCATTCCCTGCCCGATCCCACCCAGTTGACCGACCGCATCTACCGCGCGGCGAAAGAACTGTTCGACCATGCCGGGGTGGGCGGGCCGTTCCGTCTGATCGGGGTTGGCATCTCGGATCTCGCGCCCGAATCCGAGGCCGACCTGTCGCGCGATCTCTTGGATCCGGAGGCAGGGCAACGGGCCAAGGCAGAACGGGCCACCGATGCAATTCGCGCCCGGTTTGGGGCGGGCGCGATCATCAAGGGCCGCAGCCTGCGCTGATCATTCGGCGGCAAGGGTCAGGCTGGCCGGGCGGCCGATGGCGGCAATCTCGGCGATGACGCCTTCGATCAGGTGCTGAAATCGGGCAAAGCCGGAATGTGGCTCGATCCGCGCCTCGTCCATGTACAGGCCGCGATCGATCTCGATCTGTATGACATGACGACCGACCGAGGGTCGGCCGTAGGACTGCGCCACGAAAGCCCCGGCAAAGGGCGTGTTGCGCGCAACCCGCAGCCCGCCGGCGGTAAAGGCCGCCTCGATCTGCTGCACGATCGGGCTGGCGGCGGCGGCACCGAACCGGTCGCCCAGAACCACATCGGGGCGAATCTGGCCAGGGCGCAACTGCCCCTCCAGCGCTTCGTGCGGCATCGAATGGCAGTCGATCAGGATGGCCTGACCAAAGGTGGCATGGGTCTGATCGACCAACTCGCGCAGGGCCTGGTGATAGGGCGTCCAGTGGCCGGAAATCCGCGCCTCGGCCTCGGCCAGCGACAGCTTGCCACGATAGATCGCGCGGGCCCCGGAAACCACACGCGGAATCACCCCCAGGCCAGAGGAGACGCGCGGATTGTGGGGCGCACGGGCGATGCCATCGATCAGGGCGGGGTCCAACTCATCCGGGGCACGGTTGAAATCGACGAAGGCGCGCGGGGTGCGCGCGGCCAGCAAGGGCGCGCCATGGGCGACGGCTGGGGCGAACAGATCATCGACAAATGCATCCTCCGAAGACCGCAGGGTTTGTAGGTCCAGAATCGTGCGGGAAATGAAGGCAGGCGGATAGTCGCGCCCGGAATGGGGCGAGGCAAAGATCACCGAGGTTTCTTGCCGCGCGGGGCGGAAAAGACGATAGGTTTCGATCATGGCGGTCTTCCTTGTCAGTTTTGTTATAGAGGGAAAAACGCCCCCGTCGAAACACTTATCGAAACCCCTTGAACCCGGATGCGACTCTGTTTATAGCCGCCGTGACCGACGCGGTTTCGCCCCGCGTCCTTTTTGTTCGGGGCGGGATCACTCAGGTAGCGTGGGCGGTTAGCTCAGCGGTAGAGCACTACGTTGACATCGTAGTGGCCACTGGTTCGATCCCAGTACCGCCCACCATTCGCCGCTTTCTTCGGAAGGCATGGGTTTTCATCTGGCGCGTGATGCGCCGCGACATCGGGAGACGACCATGAAGGTTGCCAACTCGCTCCGCTCGCTGAAGACGCGTCACCGCGATTGCCAGGTCGTGCGCCGTAAGGGCCGCGTCTATGTGATCAACAAGACGCAAAAGCGCTACAAGGCCCGTCAGGGCTGAGTTGCGTCAGCACGCTAAAGTTTCAGGCCGCCCTGGGGAAACCCTTGGCGGCCTTAGCTTTTCTGGTGGTATGCGCTGCGCTTTGTCCAAGTGACCAGGAGGTATGAACCCGTGGCGCATCCAGAGGGTATTTACGAACGAATGAGGGGCCGCAATAAAAAACGGCGGCACCTGGGGGGCGCCGCCGCAAGTTCCCGCCGGAGTGATCAGGAGATATAGGCCTGTAGCGTGGCTTTGGTGCCTTTGGTCCACAGGCTGTTCAGCGCCGTTGCGAAGGCAGCGCGGAACGCATCATTCCCGGCAAGATCGCCATAGATTTCCTTCATGCCCAGCCAGGCATTGGGGGTATCCTTTGCCTGAAGGGCAAGGGGCTGCAGGGTGGCCCAGTTCGGGTCGTTTGGCTCGATATGGGTGCCGCTGTCGGTGGTGCCGGCGCAGTAACGGCACCACAGCGCCGAGACCAGCGACAGCCCCTCGATCTTACCGCCCGCCGCCAGCGCATCGCGCAGGCTGGGGATGATGAACTTGGGCTGGCGGTTCGACCCGTCAAGACATAGGCGGCGTTCGGTATCGGCCACTTCGGGGTTGGAAAACCGCTGATGGATCAGGGTGAAATATTCGCCGATGTCGGTGTTGGGCACGGGCGGGACGTAGGGAATGATTTCCTCCCGCTCGACCTTGTTCAGAAAGCCCGAGATCAGCGGGTTGGCCATCGCCTCATGCACATATTCAATGTCCATCAGCCCGCCGGGATAGGCTATGGTGGCATGGCCGCCGTTGAGGATGCGGATCTTCATCATCTCATAGGCATGAACATGGGGTGTGAAGGTGACGCCCACCTTTTCCAGCGCCGGGCGGCCTTGGGGGAAGTTGTCTTCGACCACCCATTGGCGGAAGGGTTCGCAGGTCACCGGAACCGGATCATCTGCCAGGCCAAAGCTGGCGGCCATGGTGCGCTCTCGCGGGCCGGTGGCGGGGGTGATACGGTCCACCATGCCGTTCGGAAAGGCGACATTGGCCGCGATCCAATCGGCAAATGCCGGGTCCGACAGACGGGCGGTGCCGATCACCGCATCTTGGGTGACATGGCCGTTGCCGGGCAGGTTGTCGCAGGACATCACGGTAAAGGGCGGGATGCCAGCGGCCTTGCGGGCCTTGAGCGCGGCGACAATGGCGCCAAAAGCGGTGGTGGGCGTGCCGGGGTTGGCGCCATCGGCGGCAATGTCTGGGTGCGTCGGGTCAAAGGTGCCGGTGGCCGCGTTGATGTAATAGCCGCCTTCCGTCACCGTCAGCGACACGATGCGAATTTCGGGCCGGGTCATGGCGGCGATCAGGGGGGCGTTCGTCGGATCGACCGGAACGAAGTCGATCATCGCGCCGACGCGGCGGGCCGATTTACCCTTTGGGTCCAGCTCGATGATGGTGGACAGGCAATCCTGCCCTTTCAGCGCATCGCGCATCTTGGCGTCGGGGGCACGCACACCCGCGCCGATGATCGCCCAATCATGGCTTTCGCCAAGGGCGAAAAGGTCGTCAAGATAGACGGCCATATGCGCGCGGTGAAAGTTCCCCAGCCCGATATGGACGATGCCCGGGGTCAGGCTTTTGCGGTCATAGGCGGGAAGCGATGCTTTGGTCATGGTCATGCCATCCAGTTGCCGCCGTCCACGCCGAAGCATTGGGCGACGATATATTCAGCTTCTGGCGTGGCGAGGAAGATTGCCATGCCGGTCAGGTCTGCAGCGGTGCCCATGCGCCCGAAGGGCACGGCCTCGCCGACTTCGCGCTTTTTCTGGCCGGGGGCCTTGCCTTCGTATTTGGCAAAGAAGGCGTCCACCCCGTCCCAATGTTCACCATCCACCACGCCGGGGGCGATGGCGTTGACGTTGATGCCGTGCTGGATCAGGCCAAGACCTGCGCTTTGGGTCAGGCTGATCACGGCGGCCTTGGTGGCACAGTAAACCGCCACCAGCCCCTCGCCCCGCCGACCTGCCTGCGAGGCCATGTTGATGATCTTGCCACCCTGACCGCGCGCGATCATGTGGTTGGCCGCTGCCTGCATGCAAAACAGGGTGCCCGCGACGTTCACGGCGAACAGCTTGTCATAATCGGCGCGGGTGATTTCAGCGATGGGCGCGGCGGTGAAAAGCGCCGCGTTGTTCACCAGAATATCCAGCTTGCCCATCCTGGCGATGGCATCGGCAAAACCGGCGTCGATGCTGTCCTGCCGGGTGATGTCCATCTGCACTGCCACAGCTTGCGGGCCAAGCGAGGCGGCGGCTTTTGCCACCGCCTCTGCATTGATGTCGGCCAGCGCCACCGTGGCACCTTCGGCAATATAGGCGCGGGCAAATTCCAGCCCGATGCCGCGTGCCGCCCCGGTGATCAGGGCCGTTTTGCCTTGCAGACGCATTTACAGAGCCTTTCCGTCTGCACCAAAGCGATAGGTCTTGCCAGCCTGCGGCCCCAGACGGATCTGGTTGCCATGGTGGAGGTGCAGTTCTCCAGAGCCACGCACGGTCAGCACACCGATGCCGGGCACATCGACCTTGAGGAAGGTGTCCGACCCCAGATGTTCGGCCAGACCGATGGTGCCCTGCCAGGGGCCGTCGGCCGAAACCTCGATATGTTCGGGGCGCACGCCAAGGGTGGTGCAGCCGTGCTTTTCCGCCTCTGCCCCGGTGATGAGGTTCATCTTGGGGCTGCCGATGAAGCCTGCGACGAACAGGTTCTGCGGATGGTTATACAGCTCCAGCGGCGCGCCGACCTGCTCGATCCGACCTGCGTTCAGCACCACGATCTTGTCGGCCATGGTCATCGCCTCGACCTGATCATGGGTCACATAGATCATGGTGGTGGCAAGTTTCTGATGCAGTTCGGAAATTTCCTGCCGCATCGTCACGCGCAGTGCCGCATCCAGGTTTGACAGCGGTTCGTCGAACAGAAAGGCCGCCGGTTCGCGCACGATGGCGCGGCCAATGGCCACCCGCTGACGCTGCCCGCCCGAAAGCTGGCCTGGCTTGCGTTCCAGATAATTGGCGAGGTTCAGGATCTTGGCTGCGCTTTGCACCTTGGCCTCGATCGCCGCCTCGTCCATGCCGGCCATTTTCAGCGGGAAGGCGATGTTCTTTTTCACCGACATATGCGGGTAAAGCGCATAGCTTTGGAACACCATAGCAAGGCCACGCTTGCCCGGCGGCAGGTCTGTCGCGTCGGTTCCGTCGATCTCGATCTTGCCGCCGGAAATATCCTCCAGCCCGGCAATCAGCCGCAGCAGGGTGGATTTCCCGCAGCCCGAGGGGCCGACGAACACAACGAATTCGCCGTGTTCGATGTTCAGGTCGATTCCCGGAATGACATGGGTTTCGCCAAATGACTTGCGGACTTGTGTAAGAGTTATCTTGCCCATGGGAACCTCACTTCACCGCGCCGAATGTCAGACCGCGGACGAGTTGCTTCTGGCTGAACCAGCCAAGGATCAGGATCGGCGCAATGGCCATGGTCGAGGCCGCCGAGAGTTTTGCGTAAAACAGGCCCTGCGGCGCCGAGAAACTGGCGATAAAGGCCGACAGGGGGGCCGCTTTGGTGGTGGTCAGCGTGATGGTCCAGAACGCTTCGTTCCAGGCCAGGATCACGTTGAGCAGCAGGGTAGAGGCAATGCCCGGGACCGCCATGGGTGTGAGGACATAAACCACCTCTTTCCACAGGCTGGCGCCGTCCATCCGCGAGGCTTCAAGAATTTCCGACGGGATTTCCTTGAAATAGGTGTAAAGCATCCAGACGATGATCGGCAGGTTCATAAGCATCAGCGCCAGAACAAGGCCGATCTTGGTGTCGAACAGGCCGGTGCGCTGAAACAGCAGATAAAGCGGGATCAGCACGGCGACGCCCGGCATCATCTTGGTCGAAAGCATCCACATCAGCAGATCCTTGGTCTTGCGACCGGGCACAAAAGCCATGGACCAGGCGGCGGGGATGGCGATGGCCAGACCCAGCAGGGTAGAGCCGACCGAGATCACGACAGAGTTCCAGAAGAACCGCGGGTAATCCGACCGCGCCCAGACATCAGCATAGTTCTGCAATGTCCAGTCGGCGGTAAACAGTTGGGGGGGCGATGCAACGGCCGAGGCTTCGGTCTTGAAGCTGGTCAGGATCATCCACAGGACGGGAAAGAAGATCAGCAGCGACACCGCCCAGGCGGCAATGGTTGTGATCAGTTTACGGCGGGGTGAAACGGCACGGGCCATGGGTGTTCCTCCGGCTCAGGCGTCGAGGTTGCGGCCGATGCCGCGCATCAGGAAGATGGCGACGATATTGGCCAGGATCACTGCAATGATCCCGCCTGCCGCTGCGCGCCCGATATCCTTGGCGGCGATGGCTTGCTTGAAGATCATGTAGGGCAGGGTCGTCGAGGCAGAGCCGGGGCCACCTTGGGTCGTGGTGAAAATCTCACCAAAGATCCCCAGCAGGAAGATCGTCTCGATCAGGATGACCACGGTGATGGA
>CALRKX020000055.1:0-9950 GCA_943368305.1 Erythrobacter sanguineus | reverse complement strand
GGGATGCCCATAACGTCACCGAAGATTGCGACCTTGGCATCCGCATCGCCCGCCGGGGCTGGCGCACCGAGATCGTGCAGACCACGACCTATGAGGAGGCGAACTGCCACGCGCGCCCTTGGGTCAAGCAACGCTCGCGCTGGATCAAGGGCTTCATGATGACTTGGCTGACCCATATGCGCGCGCCCCGCCGCCTGTGGCAAGAGCTTGGACCAAAAAGGTTTTTCGGCGTGCAACTGCTGGTCATCGGCTCGGTCTGCCATGCGCTTCTGGCTCCGCTGCTGTGGTCCTTCTGGATCAGCTTTTTCGGTATTCCCCATCCCTTGGCGCTGGCTATGGGTCCGCAGGTGTTCCGGCTGCTGGGCGCAACCTTTGTGATTTCAGAGTTTTTGGGTATGGCTTTCGGGCTGGCGGGGTTGCTTTTGGCCCGGCAAAAGATCAGCCCGCTGTGGCTGTTGACCATGGCGCCCTATAACGCGCTGGCCACACTGGCCGCATGGAAGGCCGCCTATGAGATGATCTTGCGCCCCTTCTGGTGGGACAAGACGCGCCACGGCCTGTCAAAAGACAGCCCCTGATGTCAGGCGCCCCTCCGCATGGGGTGGGGCCAGCCCGTGCATCAGGCACCGCCTAGCGCGTGCGCAATTCCCCTGCATCCACCCGCAGCCGCGTCTCGAATGCCTTCGAGATGTGGGATTTCAGCGCATGATAGGCCGCGTCGCCATCATGCGCCGCAATCGCCCGCACGATCTGGTCATGTTCGTCCAGCGCCACCTCGTCTCGCCCTTCGGCGGCAAAGGTGGTCGAGGCCATCAGCGCCATCGAGCGATGCACAAGGTCAAGCTGCTGCACCAGAAACCGGTTATGGCTGGCCAGATGGATCAGCCGGTGAAACCTTTTGTTCGCCCGGCTAAGTGCGCGGGGGTCGCCGCCGATCAGCTTGCGGTCCTCGGCTGCCATCGCCTGCAACACCCGCACCTCTTCATCGGTGGCATGGCGCGCGGCCAGACGGGCCGCCAGCCCCTCCAGCTCGGTCCGCACGGTGTAAAGCTCGGCCAACTGGTTGTGGTCTAGCGAGGCCACAATCAGGCTGCGGCCATCGCGCGTCAGCATCCCTTGGGTTTCCAGCCGCTGCAACGCCTCGCGCACCGGGGTGCGCGACACGCCCAGCCGCTCGGCCATTTCCGATTCCACCAGCCTGTCGCCGGGCTTGTAATCGCCGCGTTCGATCGCTTCCAGGATCAGGCTATAGGCGTCTTTCTGCACGGGCGGCTCCTCCTTGGGGCCGCGACACTAGCCTCTTTTCGCCCTCATGCAATGGCGCGATTGCGTGCGGTGGCGCGAAAAGCTAGGGAAAGCCATGGTCAAAGCCGCCTTCAGTCACGTCACCACCTGGGTCTTTGACCTGGACAACACGCTTTACCCGCCGCGCTGTCGCCTGTTCGACCAGATCGAGGTCAAAATGACCGACTGGGTGATGCAGGCCCTTGGCGTGGACCGGGCAGAGGCGGACCGCCTGCGCCAGCATTACTGGAGCCACTACGGCACCACCCTTGCGGGCCTGATGCGCGAACATGCCATCGACCCCGGCCCCTATCTGAACGAAGTTCACGACATCGACTTTTCCGCCCTGCGGCCCGACCCGGCCCTTGCTGCCGGCATTGCCGCCCTGCCCGGCCGCCGCATCGTCTATACCAATGCCTGCGAACCCTATGCGCACCGCGTGTTGCAGGCGCGCGGCCTTTCGGGTCTGTTCGATGCGGTTTATGGCGTGGAACATGCGGGCTTTCACCCCAAGCCCGAACGGCAGGCTTTCGAGGCGATCTTTGCCATGGACGGCGTGGACCCGGCCCGCGCCGCGATGTTCGAAGATGACCCCCGCAACCTTGCCGCCCCCCATGCCATGGGCATGCGGACCGTTTATGTTGCCCCCACGCCGCTGACGGCGGACCACATCCACCACCATACCGACGATCTGGCGGCCTTTTTGTCGCAGCTTGTCTAGCCACCTGCGACAGCCGGTCCCATAGCCGAAGGCCCTCGCTGGGCGCATCTGTGTTCCGTGAACAGGAGTCTCAGATGTCAGTTTCCGAATCCCCTTCCGCCCCTGGCCTTCTTTCTCGTCTGCCACTCGTCGGCCCGCTGTCGCGCGCCGTTGATCAGGACATCAACCTGATTTTCTACCTCCTCGTCATCGCGCTGACCGTGCTGGTGATGGCGGTGAAAACCTGGGGCCTTGTGGCGTTGACAATGACGGCACTGGCGCTGGTGCCTTGCATGTTCGTCTTCTTTATCGCCGTCACCTGGCCTTAAGGGCCCGAGTGCTGCAAGCGGTCGCGTCCTCCCTCTTGTGCGGAGGGTGCGCCGCTTTGTCCCTTCGCTTTCGCCCGCCAAAGCCCTAATCTCATGGGCAAATGGAGGCTGCCATGCAACGGACCCAAACCGATATTCTGGTCTCCGGCGGCGGCGTCGCCGGGCTGACGGCAGCGGCTGCCTTTGGTGCGGCGGGATTTCGTGTTCTTTGCACCGACCCCGCGCCCCCAGTGACCGACCGCGATGCCGATGGGGCGGACCAGCGCACCACCGCCTTCCTGCAACCCTCGATCCCGGTGCTGGAAGGCGCGGGCCTATGGGCGCGGCTGGAACCCTTTGCCGCCCCCTTGCAGATCATGCGCATCATTGATGCCGGGGGGCCGGTCGCCGAACCCCGGCTGACCAAAGACTTCGACGCGGCAGACCTGTCGGACAAGCCCTTTGGCTGGAACCTGCCAAACTGGCTGCTGCGCCGCGAAATGGTGGCTCGGCTGGCCGAACTGCCCAATGTCACCTTTCTGCCGGGGCTTGCCACTGCCCACGTGATAACCCGACAGTCCGAGGCGCTGGCCACCCTATCCGACGGCAGCCAGGTGTCTGCCCGCCTGATCGTGGCCGCTGATGGCCGCACCTCTCTTGTGCGGCAGGCGGCGGGCATTCCGGTCAAAACCATCCGCTACGGCCAAAAGGCGCTGGCCTTCGCCACCACCCACCCCCTTCCGCACCACAACGTCTCAACCGAGGTTCACCGCAGCGGTGGGCCTTTTACGCTTGTCCCCCTGCCCGACAGGGATGGCCAGCCCTCCTCTGCCGTGGTCTGGATGGAGCGCGGGCCAGAGGTGGAACGCCTCTCCGCCCTGCCCGTTGCCGAGTTTGAGGCCGAGATGAACACCCGGTCCTGCGGCATCCTAGGCCCGCTTACGCTGGTCTCGCGCCGCACGGTCTGGCCGATCATCACCCAATATGCCACGCGTATGTCGGCCCAACGCATCGCCCTGATCGCCGAGGCCGCCCATGTTGTCCCCCCCATCGGCGCACAGGGGCTGAACATGAGTCTGGCCGACCTAAAGACCCTGCTCGACCTTGCCACCGCCCGGCCCGATGCCTTGGGCGATACCGCCATGCTCGACGCCTATCACCGCGCCCGGCATCTGGAGGTGATGGCGCGGGTGACCGGCATCGACCTGCTGAACCGCAGCTCGATGCTGTCGGCCCAGCCCTTGCGTGATCTGCGGGCCGGGGCGCTGAACGCGTTCTACTCGCTGGCCCCGGTGCGAAAAACCCTGATGCGCGCAGGGCTTGGCACCCGCTGACCCCCCCGTGGGGGAGCCATCAAGGGCTACAAGACCGCCTCAACCCCGCGCCGCAAACGGGCCACCGTGGCATCGACATCCTTCAGCTTGTCCAGGCCGAACAGCCCCAGCCGGAAGGTGCGGAACCCCTCGCCCTCGCCCACCTGCAACGGCACGCCGGCCGCAATCTGCATTCCCAGCGCGCGGAACTTTGCCCCGTTTTGCACCTCAGGGTCGTCGGTATAGCTGACAACCACGCCCGGCGCCTGAAATCCGGGGGCGGCGACCGAGGTCACCCCCCGCCCCTCCAGCAACGCCCGCACCGCCCGGCCCAGCGCCCATTGTGCCTGTTTCGCGGCGGCAAAGCCCATGGCCTTGGTCTCCTCCATCGCGTCGCGCAGGCCCAGAATGGCATCGGTCGGCATCGTGGCGTGATAGGCGTGCCCTCCGCCCTCATAGGCCGCCATGATCGCCCGCCACTTCGCCAGATCCAGCGCAAAGCTGGACGATTTCGTCGCCGCCAACCGCGCCTCGCCCCGCGGCCCCAACACCACGATCCCGGCGGCAGGAGAGGCCGACCACCCCTTTTGCGGTGCCGAAATCAGCACATCCACCCCCAGGGCGGCCATATCCACCCAGATGCACCCTGATGCGATGCAGTCCAGCACAAAGACCGCGCCCACCTCCTGCGCCGCCGCCGCCACCTGCGCGATATAGTCATCCGGCAAGATGATTCCGGAAGAGGTTTCGACATGCGGCGCAAACACCGCCTCGGGCTTCACCTCGCGGATTTTGGCGCAAACCTCCTCGACCGGCGGCGGCGCAAAGGGCGCGCCCGCCGCATTGCCGGGCCGCCGCGCCATCACCACATGGGTTTCCTGCGCCACGCCCGTCGCCTCGAATATCTGGGTCCAGCGATAGCTGAACCAGCCATTCCGAATGATCATCACCCGCCCCTGCCCGAACTGGCGCGCGACAGATTCCATCGCATAGGTACCACCGCCGGGCACCAAGGCCACCGCCGTGCCGCCGTAAACCTCTTTCAACAGGGCAGAGACATCGCGCATCACCCCCTGAAACCGCGCCGACATGTGGTTCAGGCTGCGGTCGGTGAACACCACCGAAAACTCTTCCAACCCCTCGGGGTCAATATGATCATGCGGCAGTTTCATCGCGGGCCTCCGTTGGTTGGGGACAGCCTAACCACGGTGTTGCGATTTGGGTAGGGTGCGTGCTAGCACGCACCCCGCTATCCCAGCGGCCCCGGCCTGCGCTCTTCGGTCAACAGCACATTGGCCTCGACGTTCCCCACCCCCGGCAGGGTCATCACCCGCCGCCGCAGCACGCGTTCGAAATCTGCAATGTCGCGCGCCACCACACGCAGGCGGTAATCGAACAATCCGATCACCTGCTGCACCACCTGCACCTCGGGAATGGCCGTCACCGCGCGCTCGAAATCCTCCAGCGAAACGCGCCCCTTGGTGGCCAGCTTCACCCCCAGAAACACCGTCACGCCAAAGCCCAAGGCGGCGCGGTCCACATCCGGTCTGCGACCTGCGAACACCCCCGCCTCCTCCAGCCGTCGCACCCTGCGCCACGCGGCGGGCTGCGACAGGCCAAAGCGGCGGCCCAGTTCCCCCGCCGAAAGCGTGCCATCCAGCGCCAAGGCCCGCAGCAAGGCGCGGTCGGTGTCATCAAGGTCGATCATAGCGGCAACGCCTCGGTCTCCTTGATGGTCGAAACCAGCATCAGCGCCTCGATGTCGGCAATGTGCGGCAGGGTCAGGATGCGGGCGCGGTAGATTTCCTGCCAATGCGCCATGTCGCGGGCGATCACGTTCAGCCGCACATCGACCCGGCCAAGGAAGGTCTCAATGCCCACCACCTCGGGCACCTCGCGCGCCTGCTCCAGAAATTCATCGAAGGCGCGTGGATAGGTCTTGTCCAGCGTAAAGCGCAATGACACCTCGACCTCGTAACCCAAACGCCGCCAGTCGATCACCGCCCGTTCGGCCCTGATCACCCCGGCCTCGCGTAGCCGCTCCAGCCGCCGCCACAGGGTCGCCGTGGTCACGCCCGCGCGTTCGGCCAAATCGGCGCGCGGCAAGGCCGGCTCTGCCAGCCAGTGCCGAAGGATACGGCGGTCGGTATCGTCGATATGCATGAAAATTTCACAAAATTCACAATTGACGCATGATTAATCTCATTAAATCTGTCAATCGTCAAACAATGCACGGGATAGCGCGCCAAAATACCTATTCTGCCGCCATCATATGCAAAAAGGAGACCGCCATGCGCGTCTATTATGATCGCGATTGCGATGTGAACCTGATCAAAGACAAAAAGGTCGCCATCCTCGGCTACGGCTCGCAAGGCCATGCCCACGCGCTGAACCTGCGCGATTCGGGTGCCAAGAACCTTGTCGTCGCGCTGCGCGAAGGCTCCCCCTCGGCCAAGAAGGCCGAAGGCGAAGGCCTGAAAGTCATGGGCATCGCCGAGGCTGCGGCCTGGGCTGACCTGATCATGTTCACCATGCCCGACGAATTGCAGGCCGACACCTACAAGAAGTATGTGCATGACAACCTGCGCGAAGGCGCCGCGATTGCCTTCGCCCATGGCCTGAACGTGCATTTCGGCCTGATCGAGCCGAAAAAGGGCGTCGATGTCATCATGATGGCCCCCAAAGGCCCCGGCCACACCGTGCGCGGTGAATACACCAAGGGCGGCGGCGTGCCCTGCCTGGTGGCTGTGCATCAGGATGCGACCGGCAAGGCGATGGAAATCGGCCTGTCCTATTGCTCCGGCATCGGCGGCGGACGTTCCGGCATCATCGAAACCAACTTCCGTCAGGAATGCGAAACCGACCTGTTCGGCGAACAGGCAGTTCTGTGTGGTGGTCTGGTCGAACTGATCCGCATGGGCTTTGAAACCCTGGTCGAAGCTGGCTACGAGCCGGAAATGGCCTATTTCGAATGCCTGCACGAAGTGAAGCTGATCGTGGACCTGATCTATGAAGGCGGCATCGCCAACATGGATTACTCGATCTCGAACACCGCGGAATATGGCCAGTATGTCTCTGGCCCGCGCATTCTGCCGTATGACGAGACGAAAGCCCGTATGAAGGCCGTGCTGTCCGACATCCAATCCGGCAAATTCGTCCGCGACTTCATGCTGGAAAATGCCGTTGGCCAGCCAACGATCAAGGCCTCGCGCCGGTCGAATGACGAACACCAGATCGAACTTGTCGGCAAAAAACTGCGCGACATGATGCCTTGGATTTCCAAGGGCAAGATGGTGGACAAGGCGCGCAACTGACCCAAGGGGCGGGGCGTGCGAAGCGCGCATCCTACCGCAAGACCAAGGGCCGGGGGGAAACCTCCGGCCTTTTTCGTGCCCACCTGACAGGCGGGCTGTTGCCCTGCTATCATCGCGGCGCATTGATTGCCGAGGGGCGCATGACCACACACACCGCCGGATGCCTATGCGGCGATATTCGCCTTGTCGTCACGGGCCAGCCCCATCGCGTTGGCCTCTGCCATTGCCTTGATTGCCGCAAGAACCACGGCGCGCTGTTTCATGGCTCGGCCATCTTTCCGGCTGCGTCTGTAACGGTCAGCGGGCAGACACAGGTCTATCAGGGGCGGCATTTCTGCCCGCGCTGCGGCTCGCCCGTCTTTGGTGTCTTCGGCGATGAGATTGGCGTCAACCTTGGTGCGTTCGATGCGCCAGACCAGTTTCAGCCAACCTATGAGCTGTGGACCATCCGGCGCGAAGGCTGGTTGCCACCCTTTGCTGGACTGCGTCCGTATGAGCGCGACCGGACAAGCCCCGGTCACCACGAAGACTAGCCGCAAGGTCACGTTGCGCCCAGTGCATCATCAGCCCGGCCTTGCGCCAAAGAGCGGGGGTTTTGCCCCCGCACCCCCGCAGAGTCTTTGGAAAGGTGCAAATGGTGGATCAGACCGCCGCCTCGACCGCCGCCACGATCTCATCCACCACCTGATGCAAAAGGCCCTCATCCTCGCATTCGGCCATCACGCGGATCAGCGGTTCAGTGCCCGACTTGCGGATCAGGATGCGGCCCTTGCCCAGAATGCGCGCCTCGCTGGCGGCAATCGTGGCTTGCACGCTGGCGACATCCAGCGGTTTGGCACCGGCGGCAAAGCGTACATTCTTCAACATCTGCGGCACGGTTTCAAACTGCCGCACCAGCGTGCTGGCCGCCTGCCCGCTGCGCGCCATTTCCGCCAGGAAATGCAGCGCAGCCAGCAGCCCGTCACCGGTGGTGGCGTAATCGGTCATCACGATATGGCCCGATTGCTCCCCCCCCAGGTTCCAGCCATTTTTACGCATCGCCTCAACCACATAGCGGTCACCCACGCCGGTACGTTCCAGCCGCAGACCGCGCGCCTGCAAGAACCGCTCCAGCCCCAGGTTCGACATGACAGTGGCCACCAGGGTGCCGCCGTTCAGCCGCCCCTCCTCGGCCCAGCGCGCCGCCAACAGGGCCATGATCTGGTCGCCATCGGCCACCCGGCCAGTTTCATCCAGAATGGCCACCCGGTCGGCATCGCCATCCAGGCTGATGCCGACATGCGCGCCATGCGCCACCACCGCCTCGGCCGCGGTTTCCGGATGGGTCGAGCCGCAGCGGTCGTTGATATTGGTGCCATTGGGCGAAACACCGACCGGGATCACCTCGGCCCCCAGCTCCCACAGCACCTGCGGCGCGGCTTTGTAGGCAGCACCATTGGCGCAATCGATCACCACCTTCAGCCCGTCCAGCCGCAACCCGCCGGGAAAAGTGGTCTTGACGAATTCCTGATAGCGGCCAACGGCATCGTCGATCCGCTTGGCCCGCCCGATCTGTTCCGCCGGGGCTAGGGGAATTTCGCCCTCCAGCATCGCCTCGATCTCGGTTTCCGCCTCATCCGACAGCTTGAAGCCATCGGGACCAAAGAACTTGATGCCATTGTCCTGATGCGGGTTGTGGCTGGCCGAAATCATCACGCCCAGATCGGCCCGCATGCTGCGCGTCAGAAAGCCCACCGCAGGCGTCGGCACCGGCCCCAGCAGCAGCACATTCATCCCCGTGCTGGTCAGCCCCGCCGTCAGCGCGTTTTCCAGCATATAGCCCGACAGGCGGGTATCCTTGCCGATCACCACCCGGTGCGTGCCGCCCCCGTCGCGGCGGAAATATCGGCCAACGGCGGCCCCCAGTTTCATCGCCAGCTCTGCGGTCATCGGATGGGTGTTGGCCCGGCCCCGCACGCCATCGGTGCCAAACAGCTTGCGGCTCATCGCGCGCCTCCTTCGGTTACGGCCCGCCACAGCGACAAGGCCTGCCGCGTCTCGGCGACATCATGCACCCGGATCATCTGTACCCCCTGCGCCACCCCGGCCAGCGCTACGGCCAGACTGCCTGGCATCCGCCGCGCTGCCTCGGCCTCTGCACCAATCGTGCCGATGAACCGTTTGCGACTTGCCCCCAGCAGAACCGGAACCCCCAGCCCATGAAACAGGCTCAGGCGGTTCAGCAGCGCCAGATTATGCGCCAGCGTCTTGCCAAAGCCGATCCCTGGGTCCACCGCCAGCCGGTCACGCGGAATGCCCGCCGCCTCGGCTGCCGCCAGCCGCCCTGCCAGCGCATCATACACATCCAGCAGCACATCGTCGTAATGCGGATCGTCCTGCATCGTCTCTGGCGTGGCAATGGAATGCATCAGTACCACCGGCGCACCCAGTTCCGCGGCCACCCCTGCCATCGCAGGGTCAAACTGCAAGGCCGTCACATCGTTCAGCATGGTGGCCCCCGCCGCAAAAGCCGCCCGCGCCACCGCCGCCTTGCGGGTGTCGATGGAAATCGCCCCCTCCAGCCCGCCGGCCCGCAGCGCGGCAATCACCGGGGCGGTCCGCGCCACCTCCTCCTCAACCGCCACCTCAACCGCACCGGGCCGGGTGCTTTCGCCGCCGATGTCGATGATCTCGGCCCCCGCCGCCATCTGGCGCGCCTGCATCACCGCCGCATCGGGCCGCAGGAACCGCCCACCATCCGAGAAACTGTCGGGCGTCACGTTCAAAATGCCCATGATCCGCGGCGTATCCATCGTCAGCCCGCCAAAATCGGGGCGCACCGCCGCCAGTGCCGCAGCCTCACCCACCACCTCGGCCACCGGCAGCACAAGCGCCTTGCGCCCTCGCTCCAGCACCTCCACCCGGTCAAACCAGCACCAGCCACCCGCCAGCGGCACTGCCCCCTCGGGCCGCGCCGGATCGGTCATCGCAATCGGTCGCAGATACTGCCGCAAACCCCGCCCCTTCACATTGGCACAAATATCCCACGGGG
>CALRKX020000054.1:0-9977 GCA_943368305.1 Erythrobacter sanguineus | reverse complement strand
ACCACCTGCGCCAGAACCCGCGCCCAGTTGATGCTGTTGACGCCGGCCAGATGCACGCCGTCGCGGAAGGCAAAGTCGTTGAACATATCCTTAACGCGGGCCTGACAATCGTCGAAATCGCCATCCATCGCCAGGGCATGGACGTTGGCTTCGGTCGGCGTGGTCATCTGGCGGCGCTGCACGTCGCTGACGCGGCCGTGGGGGAACAGGATGAAGACATCGACATTGGAAAGGCCACGGAATGCCTCGATCGCAGCGCTGCCGGTGTCGCCGCTGGTGGCGCCGACGATGGTGATGCGCTGCCCGGTCTTGGCAAGGGCGGCCTGCATCATCTGGCCGATCAGTTGCATGGCGAAATCTTTGAACGCCAGCGTCGGGCCGTGGAACAGCTCCAGCAGGAAATGGTTCGGGCCAAGCTGTTTCAAGGGCGCGCGGGCGGCATGGCCAAAGCCGGAATAGGCTTTGGCCAAGAGGCCCTTGAACTCGTCATCTGTGAAGAACCCGCCAAGGAAGGGCTGCATCACGCGGAAGGCCACCTCTTCGTAAGGCAGGCCTGCCAGTGCTGCAATCTGATCCATCGTCAGGGTTGGCACGGTTTCGGGCACATAAAGCCCACCGTCGCGGGCCAACCCGGTCATCATCGCTTCGCCGAAAGTCAGAACCGGGGCGGTGCCCCTTGTCGAGATATAACGCATCATTCCCTCAAGCCATCCGCCGTCTGATACGCCACACCAGCGCCGCTGTCATCACCGCCCAAACGGCGGCCAGCGAAAACCAGGTGATGGCATAGCCCCAATGGTCATTGGGAATAGACGAAGTGTCCACGGGCATCGCCTCTATCCCGTCACCGGTTGATGCGCGAGCGACAATAAATGTCGGCTCTGTATGCAATGCGGCCGCCATCGCCTGCGCATCACGAGCAAACCACAAGCCGGTCTTGGCATCGGGCGGGGGGGTATAGGCATTGGAATCGCGCGGCCACATCAGGTTGCCCTGCACGGTGACATCGGTGACCTTGAGGGTCTTGTGCTTTTCATCATCGGGCAGAAAGCCGCGATCCACCAGCAAACGGCGCCCGTTGGTCATTTGCAGGACCGAGATCACCTGCACCCCGGCACCGATCATCGGCTTGCCCGACAGGACATAAAGCGTTTCGCCGGTAAAGTGGCCCGTTGCGGTGACCGGGCGAAAGCGGTCCCGCTCTGGTTCTGGGGTCGCGGGCACAGGCACGGCGGGTTCTGAAATGCCCGCTGTCATCGCATCCAGCTGCGCGCGCTTTTCGTACATGCGGCTGACCTGCCAGATGCCGAGGCTGATCAGCACGGCGCAGCCCGCCACCCCCAGAAGCAAGGGAAAGATCATCCGGCGCAGCATCGCAGTCTCCTGAACGCACAACGCGGGCCAGATGGCCCGCGTTGGCGAAAGTTGCAAGGGTGGATCAGCGGCCCCAGACGTAGATCGAGGCGAAGAGGAACAGCCAGACCACATCAACAAAGTGCCAGTACCAGGCGGCCGCCTCGAATCCCACATGCTGGGTGGGCGTGAAATGGCCCTTCAGCGCGCGGATCAGGCAGACGAACAGGAAGATCGTGCCGATGATGACGTGAAAGCCGTGGAAGCCCGTCGCCATGAAGAACGAGGCGCCATAGATGTTGCCGGCAAAGCCAAAGGCCGCATGGCTATATTCATAGGCCTGAAAGAAGGTGAACAAGAGGCCCAGCAGAATGGCCAGAACCAGACCGTTTTTCAGATCCTTGCGGTTGTTGTCATGCACCAGCGCATGGTGCGCCCAGGTGGCCGCACAGCCCGAACACAGCAGGATCAGTGTGTTGATCAGCGGCAGATGCCAGGGATCGAAGGTCGAAATGCCTTCGGGCGGCCAGACGCCATCCTTCAGCGGGCTGAGGGGGCCCATCGGGAAGATGGCGTGTTTGAAGAAGGTCCAGAACCAGGCCGAGAAGAACATGACTTCCGACATTATGAACAGGATGAAGCCATAGCGCAGGCCAATCTGCACCACGGGCGTATGATCGCCGATCTGGCCTTCGGCCACCACGTCCGACCACCAGCCGAACATCGTGTAAAGCACGCCGACAAAGCCGATCAGCCCCATCCAGGGGCCAGAGCCGTGCATCCACAGCACAGCACCGAACAGCATGACGAAAGCCGAGACCGAGCCGAGGAACGGCCAGATCGACGGGGGCAGGATGTGGTAATCGTGGTTCTTCGCGTGGGCCATCTTTCCCTCGTGTTTCTTGTCAGTTCGTTGGGCTGGTCGCCGAAATCTGTTCGGGCGTCAGCGGTGTTTCGTGGAAGGTATAGGACAGGGTGATTTCCTGAATGTCCCCGGCCTCGGGGTCGTTCACGATCTCTGGGTCAACAAAGAACGACACCGGCAGGACCGCGCGTTCATGCGGTTTCAGCACCTGTTCGGTAAAGCAGAAGCAGTCGATCTTGGTGAAATAGCCGCCCGACTGGTCGGGTTGCACGTTAAAGCTGGCGGTGCCGGCGATGGTGCGGTCGGTCGGGTTGTAGGCCTCGTAAAATGCCAGAGCCTGTTCGCCGATCTTGACGGTCATCCGGGTTTGCTGCGGCTTGAACTGCCACGGCATTCCTGCCTCGAGCGAGGCATCGAACCGGATCACCATGGTGCGGTCCAGCACCTTGTCTTCGCCGGGCGCAGCCTCGGCCTGGCCGGTGGTGCCGGCATAGCCGGTGGTTCGGCAGAACCAGTCATAGAACGGAACGGCGGCGAAAGAGGCCGACAGCAGCACGGCGGCAATGCCAACCCGCGACAGCGCGGTGCGTTGCGGGGTCATGGCGCGGCCTCCCCTGTTCCGGTGGCCCCGCCGACGCTTTGCGCGTGATCGGACTGGTGCATCAGGTCGCCTTGCGTGACCTTGACGATCGACAGCGCGAACATCAGCGCGACAAAGGCGGCCAGCAGCAGGCCAACGCCGACATTGCGGCCCAAACGGCGGCGGTGAATCTCATGCTCGGGGCGAAACGACATCTTACCAGCCCCCCAGATGCCAGCTGCGCAGCGCAGCATCGGCCAGCAGCGCGCAGAAATGAGCAAACAGATACAGCAACGAGAATTTGAAGACCTGCTTTTCGACCTTGTAGCCGTCGGCTTCCGCTATCGTCTCGTCACGGCGCCAGATGCGCCAGGCGCCACGCAGGAATTCAAGGTTCAGCACGACCGAGGTGGCCAGATAGACCGGCCCGCCGACCGAGGTGAAGCCCAGGGCCAGCGCAAAGGGCACCAGCGCCACGGTATACCACCACACATGGGCGCGCGTGACCTTTCGGCCATGGGTCTCGGTCAGCATCGGCACCTTGGCGTCGCCGTAATCCGACTTCATGAACAGCGCCAGCGCCCAGAAATGCGGTGGGGTCCACATGAAGATCAGCATGAACATCAGCGCCGCCTCGACCGAAAAGCTGCCGGTGGCGGCAACCCAGCCGATCATGGGCGGAAAGGCCCCGGCCGCGCCACCGATCACGATGTTCTGCGGCGTCGAGCGTTTCAGCCACATCGAATAGACGACGGCATAAAAGAAGATGGTAAAGGCCAGCAGCGCACCCGCCAGCACATTGGTGGCCAAAGCCAGCATCACCACCGAAATGCCCGACAGCGCAAGGCCGATGGCCAGCGCCTCACCGGGTTGCACCCGGCCCGAGGGGATCGGGCGGCCCTTGGTGCGACGCATGATGGCGTCGATATCGGCGTCCCACCACATGTTCAGCGCGCCAGAGGCCCCGCCGCCAAGGGCTATGAACAGCACGGCGCAAAAGGATTCGACCGGGTGCAGTTGCACGGGCGCGACCAGCAGACCGACAAGCGCAGTAAAGACGACCAGCGACATGACGCGCGGCTTCAAAAGCTGCACATAGTCGCCGAACTGCGCCTCTCCTATGTCGTCAAAGGACCGGATGTCGGTCATACTGCGTTCTCCCCGGCAGGCAGGGCCCGAAGGCCCCGGCCTTGCCCCTGTGCCTTAATCGTTTCAGTTCGATGCCAGTTGCAGGTTGCCCTGCTTGGCCCCTTCGACCCACTTCTTGTAGGCCTCTTCCGAGACGACCTTGACCGTGATCGGCATGTAGGCGTGGTCTTTGCCGCACAGTTCCGAACATTGGCCAAAATAGACGCCCTCGCGCTCTGCCTTGAACCAAAGCTGTGCGATGCGGCCGGGAACGCCGTCTTGCATCACGCCAAAGGCGGGGATCTTCCACGAATGGATCACATCGGCGCCCGTCACTTGCATGACGATGGTCTTGCCGACCGGGATCACGACGGCATTGTCGGTGGCCAGCAGGTATTGTTCGGGCGTGTAGCCGGCGGCTGCCAACTGGTCTTTGGCCAGCAGGAAGGCATCAAAGCTGATGCCGTCATCGGGGTATTCATAGGACCAGTACCACTGGTTGCCGGTGACCTTGATGGTGACATCGGCGGCCGGGATGGTCTGTTGCTTGAACAGCGCGGGCAGAGAGAAAGAGCCGATGGCCACCAGAACAAGGACGGGAAGCAGGGTCCAGACGATTTCCAGCGGCGTGTTGTGGGTAAAGCTGCGCGGGGTTGGGTTGGCGCGGCGGTTGAAGCGCACCATGACATAGACAAGAAGCAGCGTCACAAAGACGGTGATCACCGAAATGATGATCAGGATCGAGTGGTCCAGCCACTGCAGATCGCGGGCCAGTTCGGTCGCTGCGGGCTGAAAGCCTATGCCTTCCGGCAGCGGTTGACCCACGGTTTCAAGGGCCTGCGCCCAGGCGCCGCCCGCCAAAAAGGCCATGGCCGAGGCAAGAAGACCGCTGCGAAGTGTCTGTTGACGCATTTTCTTTTCCCGTTCTGTGCGGCGGTTTGCCCGCCTCGTGGGAATACCGCCCCCCTCGTGGCGGAATCCCGTTGTTTGCTAGGCTCGTGAAACCATATTAGTCCGTGTAGAACAAGAGAAACGTGCGACAAAGTGGCGGGCTTGATCCAGATCAATGCTGCGCCCGCGAAAGGCCCCTGATGAGCGACGCCCCCTTCCGACCCTTTGAAACCCTGATCGATGAGGCCCGCGCCCTTGATCTGTTGCGTCAGGCCACCCATGGCGCGGATGATGGCGAGTTGTTCCTCGAGCGCCGCCGCTCTGAGGGGATCGTGCTGGATGACCGCCGGATCCGCACCGCAAGCTATGATGCGTCCGAGGGATTCGGCCTGCGCGCGGTGGTCGGAGAGGTTGCAGGTTACGCCCATTCCACGGAAATTTCCGAATCTGCCCTGCGCCGCGCGGTGGAAACCGCCCGGCTGGCGGTGGGGGCCGGGGGTGGGGTTCTGGCCCCGCCGCCCATGGGCACCAACCTGCGGCTTTACAGCGATGCCGACCCGATGGCGGATGCCAGTTTCGCCGGCAAGATCGACGTGCTGAAAGAGATCGACGCCTATGCCCGCGCGCTGGACAAGCGGGTGGTGCAGGTGTCGGCCACCCTCAGCGCGGGTCTGCAAGAGGTGGAAATTCTGCGCCCAGAGGGGCTGCGGCTGACCGATGTGCGGCCCATGGCGCGACTTAATGTCTCGGTCATCGTCGAGGAGAACGGGCGGCGCGAGCAGGGCGGTACGGGTGGCGGGGGGCGCTATGGCCTTGCGCGGCTGATCGATCCGGCGCATTGGCAGCCCCTGCTGCGCGAGGCGCTGCGGATTGCGCTGGTCAATCTGGGTGCAGTTGCGGCACCTGCGGGCGTGATGGATGTGGTGCTGGGGCCGGGCTGGCCGGGCATTCTGCTGCACGAGGCGATCGGCCATGGGCTTGAGGGTGATTTCAACCGCAAGAAGACATCGGCATTTGCCGGGCTGATGGGCCAGCAGATTGCGGCCAAGGGTGTGACGGTGCTGGATGACGGCACGATCCCCGACCGTCGTGGCAGCATTTCGGTCGATGACGAAGGTACGCCCTCGGGGCGTAATGTGCTGATCGAGGATGGTGTGCTGGTGGGGTACATGCAGGACCGCCAGAATGCCCGCCTGATGGGCGTGGCGCCCACCGGCAATGGGCGGCGCGAAAGTTTCGCCCATATCCCGATGCCGCGCATGACCAACACCTATATGCTGGGCGGGCAGGATGACCCGGCGGGCATCGTCTCCAGCCTGAAAGACGGTATCTGGGCCGTGGGCTTTGGCGGCGGGCAGGTCGATATCACCAACGGCAAGTTCGTGTTTTCCTGCACCGAGGCCTACCGCGTAAGGAACGGCGTGGTCGGCGAGGCGGTCAAGGGCGCCACGCTGATTGGCGACGGGGCCACCGCGCTGAAACACATCCGCGCCATCGGCAATGACATGGCGATGGACCCCGGCATCGGCAATTGCGGCAAGGCCGGGCAATGGGTGCCGGTGGGCGTGGGGCAACCCACGCTGCTGATCGGCGGGCTGACGGTGGGCGGGCAGGGCTAGGCAAGAGCGGTGCGTGAAATCACGCACCCTGCGGTGCGGGTAGGGTGCGTGCTTGTACGCACCGTCACCGCCTGAACTTGTCTTTCAGCGCATCGGCAAAGGCATTGCCGCCTTCGGTCTTGGGCGCGCTGCTGGTCTGTGCGGGTGCGCGGCCCTTTGGCGGCGGCGGTGCCCCGCGTTCGCGCTGCGCATCCTTGGCCGAAGCGCCGCCATCGGATTTCATCGTCAGGCCGATGCGCTTTCTGGGCACATCCACCTCGGTCACCCGCACCTTGACCACATCGCCCGCCTTCACCACCTCATGCGGGTCTTTGACAAAGCGGTCGGACAATTGGCTGACATGCACCAGCCCGTCCTGATGCACCCCGATATCGACAAAGGCGCCGAAGGCGGCGACATTGGTGACGGTGCCTTCCAGGACCATGCCGGGTTTCAGATCCTTGATGTCATCGACCCCTTCGGCAAAGGTCGCGGTCTTGAAGGTGGGTCGCGGGTCGCGGCCGGGTTTTTCCAGCTCTGCCAGAATGTCGCGCACGGTGGGCAGGCCGAATTTGTCATCGACAAAAGCGGCGGGGCTGACCTTTTGCAGTGCGGCGCTGTCGCCCATCAGGCTGCGGATGTCGCGCCCGCAAGCGGCCACGATTTTCCGCGCCACATCATAGGCTTCGGGGTGGACGGAGGAAGCATCGAGCGGCTCTTTCCCGCCGGTGATGCGCAGGAAGCCCGCCGCCTGTTCAAACGCCTTTGGCCCAAGGCGCGCGACCTTCAGCAACTCTCGCCGGGTGGCGAAGGGGCCGTTGGCATCGCGGTGGGCCACGATGGCATCGGCCAATGACGCGCCAACGCCCGATACCCGGGCGAGCAGAGGGGCAGAGGCGGTGTTCAGGTCCACCCCCACGGCGTTCACGGCATCTTCCACCACCGCCTCAAGGCTGCGGCCAAGGCGCGACTGGTCCACATCATGTTGATATTGCCCGACGCCGATCGACTTCGGTTCGATCTTGACCAGTTCCGCCAATGGGTCTTGCAGACGGCGCGCGATGCTGACCGCGCCGCGCAAGGACACGTCAAGATCGGGGAATTCGCGCGCCGCCAGTTCACTGGCGGAATAGACCGATGCGCCCGCTTCGCTGACAATCACCTTGACCGGCTTTTCCCCCGGCAGATGGGCCAGAAGGTCGGCCACCATCTTTTCCGTCTCGCGGCTGGCGGTGCCGTTGCCGATGGCGATCAGCTTGACGCCGTGGCGCGCGATCAGTTGCGCAATCGCCACCTGTGCGCCGCGCAGGTCGTTCTTGGGCTGGAACGGGTAAACCGTATCAGTGCCCAGAACTTTGCCCGTGGCATCGACTACCGCCACCTTGACGCCGGTGCGGATGCCGGGATCAAGGCCCATCGTCGCCTTGCCGCCCGCCGGGGCAGCCAGCAACAAGTCCTTGAGGTTCCTTGCAAACACATGGATCGCCTCGGCTTCGGCCCGGTCGCGCATTTCGCCCATCAGGTCAAGGGTGAGCGAGGTCTTCAGCTTGACGCGCCACGCCCAGGCGGCGGCCTCTCGCAGCCAGGCATCGCCTGCGCCCCGGCCCGCCGCCTGCAACTCGGCCCCACAGGCGCGTTCGGATGGGCTGTCGCCGCGCGGGGCGTCGGGGTCAACCTCAAGGTCACTCGACAGGAACCCTTCCTTCTGGCCGCGCAGCATGGCCAGGACGCGGTGGCTGGGGGCGGTGGCCCAGGCTTCGTTATGGGCGAAATAATCCGAGAACTTGGCGCCCTCGGCCTCTTTGCCCTCAACTACCTTGGCGGCCAGCCGGGCCACCTGTTTCATATGGCCGCGCAACCGGCCCAGCAGGGTGGCGTTTTCGGCCAGCCCTTCGGCGATGATGTCGCGGGCACCTTCCAGCGCGGCTTTCACATCCGGCACGGCCTCGGTGATATAGCTTGCCGCAAGCGCCGCGGGGTCGGCCATGCGGTCAGCCAGAATGGCCTCGGTCAGCGGCCCCAGCCCGTTTTCGCGCGCGATCATCGCGCGGGTGCGGCGCTTGGGCTTGTAGGGCAGGTAAATATCCTCGATCTCGGCCTTGGTGGTGGCGCGGGCCAGCGACAGGGCCAGGGCATCGGTCATCTTGCCCTGTTCGGTGATCGAGCCCACCACGGCGGCACGGCGCGCCTCCATCTCTCGCAGATAGGTCAGGCGGTCGGACAGGGTGCGCAACTGGGTATCGTCCAGCCCGCCCGTCACCTCTTTGCGATAGCGTGCCACGAAGGGCACCGTCGCGCCGCCATCCAGCAGATCGACCGCAGCTATCACCTGGCGGGTCTGCGCCCCGATCTCGGTTGCGATGGTGTTGGCGATGCGGGCGCTTGTGTCGGTCATGCGATTCCTCCGGGTCGGAGGGGCGACCATAGTCATGGGCGCGACCGTGGCAAGGCCCGGAGTGGCTGCTGTGTCAGGCTGAGTGCAAGGAGGAATGGTACCGACACCCCGGCTCGAACGGGGGACCCCCAGATCCACAATCTGGTGCTCTAACCAACTGAGCTATGTCGGCACTCGGGGGGGCATTTACCCCCGGTCGGCGGTGATTGCAAGCCGGGAATCGGCCTTGGTCAGCGCGCGTTCCCATGTCTGGTCCACCACGTCGCAGCCAAAGGCCCGCGCCGGGGCCTGAGCAACCAAGGCAAAGCCGTTGCGGGCATATAGCTGCCCCGCCGCGCGGTGGCTTTCATGCGTCCAAAGCCGCATCCGCCGGTATCCGGCGTTACTGGCAAAGGCGAGGCAGGCCTCTATCATCGTTTGGGCAAGGCCGGTGCCGCGCGCCTGTGGCTCGATCAGGAACAGGCGCAAGCGGGCGGTTTCGCGGTCATCCGGCCCCTCGGACATGCAGAAAATGCTACCAAGGCGCTGGCCCGCCGCCTCGGCGATAAAGCCGCGCTCGCGGTCGGGGTCGGCGCGCAAAAGGAAATCGGACAGGATTTGCGCCACCAAAGCCTCGAACGACGAATCATAGCCTTCATCCTGCGCATAAAGGGCGGCGTGCCGTTCGATCACCCAGCCCGCATCGCCAGGGCACAGGCTGCGCAAAGCTGCGGGGGCTGCCGTATCGGTCAGGATATGCCCCGCACGGTCCAGCGCCTGCGCCAATGCGCTACGGTTTGCGGGCGACAGGGGGGCAAGTGCGGCGGCAATCTCGGCCCGCGAGGCGGCACGCAGACTGGCCAGCAGGGTGCGGCCTTCGGGCAGCAACCGCACCGGGCGTTCGCGCTGATCGGCACCGCGCAGGCGTTCCACCCAGCCGCGCCTGGCAAAACCCGCCAGAATGCGGCTGGTCTGCCCCTCGTCCATGCTAAGCGCCTGCGCCAGCGCGCGAGGGCGCACCGGGTCCGGGCTGTCGAGGTCATGCAGAATCCGCACCTCGGCCATGCCCAGCCCGCTGCCCAGATAGCTTTTCGACAGCAGCCCCAGCCGCCCTGTGTAAAGGCGGCTGAAGGCGCGGATGCGGTCAATCTCGTCCATGATCCCCCCCCGGTATACCCCAGGTTCGAG
>CALRKX020000053.1:0-10018 GCA_943368305.1 Erythrobacter sanguineus | reverse complement strand
ACGCGGATTGACCGTCATGGTCCAGTTCAGCCGCCGCACCGGGGCGCCTTGTTGCAGGTTCAGCAGAAACTTCAGCGCGCGCTGGAACACCCCCATTTCATGCGCCTTGGGCACCGGGGCGTGCCATTCGAAAAAGTTCATGCCGATGTCGAAATCCAGGCTCCAGTCAGCCTGACTGGTGATCATGCCGGCATCCATCCACAGGTTGCCGTCGCGCTGATCCAGCAGGGCATGGTCACCCTGGGTCTGGCGGGTGATGTATTCCATCGGGCCGCAGGGCAAGGTGGTGGTATCCAGGAATGTGAAGCTTTGTTCGATATTCAGCGGCCGGTTGATCCAGTGCCAGCGGTCGCCATCACGGGTTAGGGTGAACAGGTCGGGGTAATCCTCGGACTTGGCAGTCATCACCAGTTCCAGAAAATCCCAGCCCGCCAGTTCCATATGCGGCAGCGACTGGCAGCGCAGCGGGTCTTCTGCCAGCGTGATTTCGCGGTCGCGCATTTCAGCGACGTAATGTTCATCCACGTCAAAGCGGTTTTCGAACACCGACCCGGCCCGCCCGCCTTTGTGCAGCTCCAGATTGACCGAGTACATGTAGCTGTCCTGATCAAACGGAAACGGAAAGCGGCGCACGGACTGGGGCGAGTTGCGGAAGGTGTAATCGCCGCGAAAGGTTTCGTCGTTGAAGCGCAGGGTCATCGCGGCCTCCTAAAGATCAAGGGCAAGTTCCGCGCCGGAAAAGCGCGAGACGCAGGGCATGATGCGGGTCTGGGCCGCCCTGTCGGCGGCGTCCAACCAATGGTCGTGATGCTCGATATGGCCGTCGCAGCGGATAACGGCGGTCTCGCACCGCCCGCAGGCTCCGCCCCGGCAGGACCAGTCGGGCTGCACGCCCGCCGCCTCCAGCGCTTCCAGCAGGCTTTGATGCGGACCGACGGTGATCTTGCGCCCCGACCGGGCCAGCGTCACATCAAACGGCGCGCCGGGCGGCGGCGACAGAAACGCCTCGGAATGCAGGGCGCCCTTGGGCCAGCCCAGCCGCGCGGCGGTTTGCGCCACCGCGTCAATCAGCCCTTCGGGTCCGCAGGTGTAAACATGCGTGCCCAAGGGCTGGCCCGCCAGAATCGCGCCAAGGTCCATCCGGTTGCCCTCGTCGCTGACATGCAGATGCACCTGCGGCAGGGCGGGCAGCAGCGGCAGCGCCGCCGCCTCGGCGCGGGACCGCACGGCATAGTGCAGTTCGAACGGGGCATGAAGGCGGGCAATCTGTTTCAACTGCGCCAGAAACGGTGTGATGCCGATACCGCCACCGATCATCAGGTGCTTTCTCGCCCGCAGATCCAGCGAGAACAGGTTCACCGGCACGGTAACGCGCAGCAGATCACCGACTTTGACGCGCCCGTGCATGTAAAGCGACCCGCCGCGACCCGCATCCTCGCGCCGCACGGCGATGTCATAGCCCGCCCCATCCATCGGATCGGAAATCAGCGAATAGGAATTGCGCCGCAAAACCGCGCCATCAGGCATTTCCACCACCACATGCGCGCCGCCCGAAAACACCGGCAAGACCACCCCTTCGGGATGTTCAAAGCGGAACCGGGTGACATGAGACGACAGGCGTGTAACGGCGGCCACGCGCAGCATCTGGGTGATCATGGCTTGATCTCCTGCACCGCAGGCACAAGCCCCGGGGTTTCGGCATCGACGCAGACGCCCTGAAACGCCCCCAACCGACGCGAGAAATGATCGCGGACATACAGCACCAGCCCGCAATGCGAACAGGTGAAGGGGTCGGTCGTCACCCCTTCGGTGATGCCCTTGCAATGCACGCATTGCATGCGACGCGCGACGGTGCCGCGATGGTCAGACTGGATCGCATCGGCAGGCAGGCCCGCTGCCAGCGCCTCGGCCACCGCCTGCCCGATCATGCCCTCACTGCCCGCCAGATAGAGGCGCGTGCCCATATGGGCATCGGCCAGCGCCTTGCGATAGCGGTCCAGTGCGGTGGCGAACCCCGGCACCTCGGCATAAGATCTTGCGCCCAGTGCCCGCAGCGCCGCGCCATGGCCGGTGCCTGCGGGGATAAAGATCAGATGCGCACGGTCCATCACCGCCGCATCCTGCGCGGCCAATTCAAGTATGGCCTCAGCTCCCTCCCCCTCGGCCAGCATCAGGGCGGGCGCAGAGCCATGAGAGCACAAGCCGGCATAAACCGGGCGACTGGCGATCGAAGGGGAAAATTCGGTTCTTGGCATGGGCAGTCCCTGTTGTGGCCGGGGGGCCGTCTGCTGCGGCCCGCCCGGAATTTCGGCTTAGCCCTTGGCGGTGCGGCGCTTCTTTTCGGGGTCGAAGAACGGCATCGGGCCGGTCGTGGCGGCAATCTCGCCATGCGTGGCGCAGTTCACAGTCAGCTTGGTGCCTTCATTCGCGCAATCAACCGGCAGACGGGCGATGGCGACGGTCCAGTCATTCAGCGGCGAATACATGGCTTGGGTCACAAGGCCGACCTGCTTGCCGCCTTTCATCACCGGGGCGCCATTGCCAGGCGGGTTCTTGCCCGCCAGCTTCAGCCCCCAGATCTTGAACCGTTCGCGCCCTTTCAGCCGGTAATGCTCTTCCGCGCCGCGGAACCCGGTCTTGCCGGGCGACACGGTGAAATCCAGCCCCAGCTCCCACAACGTATCGCCGCAGGGCTGGTCGTCGAACGGATACATCTCGGAATTGTCGAAGGGGAAGAACAGCAGATAGCTTTCGGTCCGCAGCAGGTCCAGCGTGGTGAACCGGCAGGGGATGATGCCCATCGCCGCCCCTTCTTCCAGAATCCGGTCCCAGATCATCGGCGCATCCTGCCCGCGCACGAACAGTTCATACCCCCGCTCACCGGTATATCCGGTGCGCGAAATCATGGCTGGCTTGCCAAACAGGCTGGTCTGCATCTGCGAGAAATACGCTAGGTCCCGGATGCCCGGCACATGGTTTGCCAGATAATCCACCGCCAGTGGCCCTTGCAGCGACAGGTCGTGCAGGTTGTCATCAAACCGGATCGCCACATCGCGGCCCGTGGCCGCCATCGTCAGTTGCTCATGCGCCTGACCCGACCCATGGACCACCATGAAGGCATTCGGCCCGGTGCGGTAGATCACGCAATCATCGACGAACTTGCCGCCGTCGTTCAGCATGGTCGCGTAGACCGAGCGGCCGGGCATCAGTTTTTCCACGTTGCGCGTGGTGGCGCGGTCAATCACATGGCTGGCCGCAGGGCCGGTGATATGCACCTTTTTCAAGCCCGACACATCCATCAGCCCCGCCTTGGTGCGGATGGCCATGTATTCAGCCAGGGGGTCGCCGTCATAGGACCAGGCGGTGCCCATGCCGCTCCAGTCTTCCAGGGCCGAGCCGAGGGCGCGGTGGCGGTCGCCAAGGGTCGAAAAGCGCCAGGATGCCGTCATGATTTCCTCCGAGTTCGCGTTGTTCCTGTGGCCATGGTCAGGACCGTGGCCGTTCCTTTTTCGGGTCGTAATGCGGAAAGGCGGTGATGCGGGCGGGCAGGCGCTTTTGCAGCGTATCCAGCTTTCCCACCTCGACTTCGGTCCCCGTCGCGGCATGGGTCACATCCACCCGCGCCAATGCGATCTGCTTGCCCAACAGCGGCGACCACATGGCCGAGGTCACCTCTCCCACCTGCGCCCGCCCGATATGCAGGCAATCGCCGTGGCCTACCGGAACGCGGCCCTCAATCTCCAGCCCGACAAACTTGACGCGCGGGTATTCCTTGCGGCGGATCAACGCCTCGCGCCCGATGAAATCTTCGGCTTTGGATTTCAGCGGCACGGTAAAGCCGATGCCCGCTTCGAACGGATCGGTCTGGTCGCTGAAATCATATCCGGCAAAGATAAGCCCCGCCTCGATCCGCAACAGGTCCAGCGCAGCAAGGCCCATCGGGCGAAGGCCCATCGGCTTGCCCGCCGTGGCAATCGCGTCAAACACCGCTTCACCGTCCTTGGGGTGGCAAAACACCTCATACCCCAGTTCGCCGGTATAGCCGGTGCGCGACACCACCACAGGCGCGCCTTCCGGCCCGCCGATCCGGCCCACGGTAAAGCGGAACCAGTCCACCTCCTGCAGCGCTGCCTGATGCGGCGCGGTCCAGATCACGCCTTTCAGCAGATCGCGCGATTTGGGCCCCTGCACCGCCAGATTGTGAAGCTGATCGGTCGATCCCCGGATCATCACGTTCAGCCCCAGCGCCTGCGCCTGTTCGCGCATCCATTCGCCGCCAAAATCGCTGCCGCCGATCCAGCGGAAGCGGTCGGGGCCCAACCGGAACAGCGTGCCATCGTCGATCATGCCGCCATGCGGATAGCACATCGCCGAATAGACCACCTGCCCCGTGCCCAGCTTGGTCACATCGCGGGTCAGCACCCATTGGCAAAGCGCCTCGGCATCCGGGCCGGTGATTTCAAACTTGCGCAGGGCCGACAGGTCCATCAATACCACGCCCTCGCGGCAGGCGCGGTATTCCTCGACCGGATCGCTGCCGGCAAAGGTATTGGGCAGCCAAAAGCCCTTATACTCCACAAAATCCCGCGTCAGGGCGGCAAAACGGTCGTGAAAGGCGGTCTGGCGGGTCATGATCGGGTCGGCCTCGGGCATGGGACGCCAGGCGACGGCGCGCTGAAAACGCTCGGTCGCGGCATAGCTGCGGACGTGAATGTCAGAAAGGTGCCAGCCATTGGCGGGCGAGGTGTCGTCAGGGCAGGCCGAGGAGACGCAGACCAGATCGGTCAGCGCGCGCAACAGCACATAATCGCCGGGGCGCGACCACGGCTCATCCGTCATCACCACGCCGTGGCCATCGATCCAGGTGTTGAAGAAAAAGTTCGCCGCCATCCAGCCCCGGCGCGGGGCCACATCGAATTTGGCCAGCGCGCCGTTGAAATTGTCGGAACAGTTGGCATGGCCGGGATAGCCGATGTCATCATAGTATTTCGCCGAACAGGCCATGGCAAAGGCATCGTGGCGACCACAGGTGTCCTGAACCACCTCGACCAGCGCAGTCATGTCCTGATCAAAGTATTTCGCATGCAGCCCCGGCATCGCATAGCTGTGGCCAAGCAGGGTGCGGGTGGTCGTCACATCCAGCGGGTTCTGGATGCCGCGGTCCAGCTTGCGCGCGTCAAAACACTGGAAATCGGTGCATTGGCGGCCATCAACGTCGATGATCTGGAAATACTCGCCCGCGCGGATGAAATAGCTTTCGGCTGTGGCCGACTTTACCCGCAGGTCCAGGATCGGGTCGGCCAGCGGGTCGGCCAGATCAAACCCCCGCTTGGGCTGCCCCGCCGCTCGCTTGATCAGCAGGGTCAGGGGCGTCGGCGTATCCTGCGCGCCCGGGTCCATCGCCCCACCCGGTGCCGCCACCACCAACCAGCCCGCGCCGGTGGCGGTAAACTCGGCCCGGTCGCCGGCCGGGCTGCCCGCCCCGAACAGGGTCACGGCGCAGCGCCCCGCAAGGTTGATGCTTCGCGCCGCCAGCGCCCGTGCCAACCGGCGCAGGCTGTCATCCGGAACAGCCAGCAGCGCGCGCAGGCCCACCGGCTCGGCATCCGCCGCCGCACCCAACAGACCGGCATTATTGCGCCCATCCACCGTGCTGGCGACCAGTTCGGCCCGCTGCCCGCCTTCGGCATTGATCACCGTGATCCGGTCACCCGAACCAATGGCCACCAACATCGCCCCAGCGCCGGGAACGGTGTGACGCTCTTCTGCCGGGCCCGAGGCCAAAGCCCCCACAAGGCGCGGCCGCGTTGGCACCGGGGGGCCGGGCCGCAGCAGGGTCGGATAGGGGGTCTGGCTCATTATGAACCCTTGTTCACGAATAAAAAGAGGGGGCGGCGGGGAACGTCCGCCCCCCAGTAGGGGTGTCGGATCAGTTCCGCAGATAGGCTTCCATCGAATCGTCCAGCGCGTCCTTCCACGGTGTGTGGTGCGCGGGCGCCATCGTGCCGGTCATGACCGATTTGTAGGAATGGTTGCGGAAGGCCATGATGTCATCGGCCTTGTGGTGCTTCCATTCAAAGAAAGCCTCGCAAGCACCATCGACGTCAAAACTGGGGTAATCGGTGTCGGCGATCAGTTCCTTGACGTAGGCGCCCTGATACTTGATCGCATATTTCACATCGTCCGAGGCAACCTCACGCGCCTCACGCTCGGCCACATCGGCCAGCAGCACCGCCTTGTCGGCGGGCACCGCTATACGCCCCAGGATGATGTCGCGCACATACCACGCCTGCGCGTCGAACATGTTGAAGGTGAACCACTGGTCCTGCATACCCAGATAGAACAGCGCCGGATTGTGGGCATAGACCACACCTTTGTACAGATCCGCCGTCGCCAGCCGGTTCTTGGTTTTCAGCCGCAGATCGTCGGGCAGGAAGGGGAAATAGTGCTTGTAGCCAGTGCACAGGATGATGGCATCGACCACTTTTGACGTGCCGTCCTGAAAGAACGCCGTCTTGCCCTCAACCCGGACCAGCCCCTGCTTTTCTTCCCAGTTATCGGGCCAGTTGAACCCCATCGGGGCCGAGCGATAGCAAGAGGTCACCGTCTTCGCGCCATATTTCCAGCACTGCGACCCGATATCCTCGGCCGAATAGGACGACCCAACCACCAGCACATCCTGCCCCGCAAATTCGCGTGCGTCGCGGAAATCATGGGCATGAATGATGCGGCCATAAAACTGATCGAAACCGGGATAATCGGGCACGTTCGGCGACGAGAAATGCCCCGAGGCGCAGATCACATGGTCAAACCGTTCCTTGTAAACATGGTCGGTCTTCATGTCGTGAACAGTGATGGTGAAATCCTGCGCGATCGGGTCAAACTCAACCCAGCGCACCACCGAGCTGAACCGGATCCAGTCGCGCACGCCCGCCTTGTTCACCCGGCCCTCGATGTAATCGACCATCACGGCGCGCGGCGGATAAGAGGCGATCTGTTTGCCGAAATGTTCCTCGAACGAATAGTCGGCGAACTCCAGCCCCTCTTTCGGGCCGTTGGTCCACAAATAGCGATACATCGAGCAGTGAACCGGCTCTCCGTTCTCATCGACGCCGGTGCGCCAGGTGTAGTTCCACAAGCCACCCCAGTTCGATTGCTTTTCAAAGCAGACAACCTCTGGAATTTCGCCACCTTTTTGCGCGGCAGACTGAAAGGCCCGCAACTGGGCAAGGCCAGAGGGTCCGGCACCAATGATGGCAACGCGTTTGGTCATGTCAGGCTCCCTGTTTCCGGTATGGACCAGATTGAACAACTGGTTCTTTCGGCATGAACCAATTAAGACAGGCGACTCGCCTTTTGCGTCAAGAATTTTTCTTCTGCGGAATGCAACTTTCACAAAATCCAGCCTTCATCCTCGGTGGAAAGCCGGTATAGGTCATTTTATGAGCAGCCCTTCCTTTGCCCAACGCCTTGCCGTCACTGGTTCCCTGCCCCGTCTGGGTGCGCAGAATCGGGCACCGCTACGCATCGGGTTCCTCACGCCGCTGTCTGGGCCGGAAAAAGACTGGGGTCTGCCGGGGCTGGATGGCTGCCGCTTGTGGGCCGACTGGATCAATGAGCGCGGCGGCATGATGGTGGCGGGCAAGCGCGCCCGGATTGAAATTGTCGCCCATGACAGCGCCCATTCCCCCGCCACCACGCTCGAGGCCGCGCGCAAGATGGTTGAACGCCACCGCGTCCGGCTGATCCTGACGCTGGGCGGCGACAGTTTTGCCCCCGCCCTGCCTTATCTGATGGCACGGCGCGTTCTGGTCGCCACGCTGCTGCCGTCGGACCTGTCGCCCGACACCCCCTATCTGATCGCACCGGCAGAGGTGCATCCGCTGTTCAACGTCACCGGCGTCGAATGGCTGGCCCGCGAACGACCCGCCGCGCAGCGGGTGGCCCTGTGCAGCCAGAGTGACAGCCTTGGCCTGCCTTCGCTGGCCGTCTATCGCGCCGCGTTCGAGGCTGCGGGCCGCCAGATGGTGAAAGAGGTGCGCTATGCCCCCGACACCACCGATGCCGCCGGGATCGTCGCGGCCATGCTGGCCGAAAGCCCCGATGTGCTGTGCTGGTGTTCCTCGGCCCCGCCAATGATGGCCGCGCTGACCGAGGCGGCGTTTCAACAAGGCTTCCGGGGCGAGATTCTGGCCTGCACCGCCGATGATTACCCCCGGATGATCGCCCGCACCTCGGCCGGTTTCATGGAGCGCTACACCTTCCAGTTCCCTGACTTCGATGACCCAGCCCTGGCCGATACCGCATTTTTCTTCCGCCGCCCCAAGGCGTTTTTCGATGCCTATAACACCCGCTTTCCCGGCGAGTGGACGGCGGTCAGCTGGGAATATGCCTCGATCCTTGACCTCTGGCACAACGCCGTGGAAATCGCCGACACGACTGAACCGGTTTCAGTTCTGGCCGCCATGAAGCGCGGGCAGGAAATGCCGCACGCCTTTGGCATCGCGCGTTGGTGGGGTGAACAGGTGTTCGGTATCGACAATGCGCTGGTCGGCGACTGGCCGGTGGTGTCTATCCGGGACGGCAAGGCGCGGATACAGGAATTCGGCTCGGTGCTGGAGTGGCTGGGCCGCAATGAGGCACGTTTGCTGCACCATTTGCAGGATCTGGGCCAGACCTGGCACCAGCGGCTGATCCGCGGGCGCAGAGGCCGCGTCAATCCTCTTGCATCAAAAGCTTCTGGTCTTCGATCAGGCTCAGTTTCATGAACTCGGTCGCCTCTTCGATGTCACGCGCGGCGATGGCGTTGAACAGGGCGTTATAGCCGCGCTGATAGGCGGCGATGCGGTTGGGCGTCAGGTGGCGACGGTACATCGCGGCGCGAAAACTTTGCCTGCGGGCATCGATCACCAGATTATAGCAGGCGATCAGCAGGGGGTTGCCGGTGCCCGCCGCGATCTGGCGGTGAAACTCTTCCTCCAGCCGCACGAAGGCCCCGGCATCGGTCTGCACCGCCTCCATCTGCGAAAGCGTCTGGCCCAGCGCCTCGATCTGGCGCGGCGGCATCGAGACGATGGCCAGCCGCACCATCTCTGGCTCCAGTATCCCGCGCACGACCTGCAATTGCAGGGGTCCGGTTTCGGCGGCAACGGGCGCGACGGATTCACTGGCCCCGTTGGGATCATAGGTGACGAAGGAGCCAGACCCGGCGCGGCGGCGGATCATGCCGCGCAGTTCCAACTGATCCAGCGCCTCGCGCACCGTATTGCGCGCCACGCCCAGATCCTGAGCCAGTTGCCGCTCCGAAGGCAGACGCTCGTCCGCGCCATATTCCTGCGACACGATCCGCATGGTCAGCGTGTCGATGACATATTGCACGGTGGCGCCAACCACCTGTTCGGCGGAGGCGGGTGGAGAACTGCGAACGGGGGAAACCGGCACTTTGAAATCCTGTCGTCAGCCCGTGTCGGGCCGCTGCAGAATAGCCGCTGGCCTGCCAGAAAATCCAGCCGGGAAACGCCACGGAACGGATCTACGTTCATCCCGCGCGGCTGTGGCGAAAGCCGAAGACAAAGGCGGGCTAAGACCAATACACTGTGGGCCCCTGCCATGGGTCGGGCAGGCTGCCGGCAGGCCGGGTTTGGTTATGGGATCACCCGGTTTCATCAACCGCAACGTATCAGGGCACTTCCAGCCTGCGTGCCACTGTTTCAATGGCATGATTAACCGACCCCGCCGCCGACCGCATCACCATAATGGCCAGTTGCTCCTCGGCACGGCGGATCACGAAGACCGACATATGTTCCAACCCCGTCCTTCTGGCGCTGCCCACGGCAAAGCGCGGGGCATCCAGGTTCACCAGCTTTTCCAGCAGCGCCTCAATCGTCGCAGCATCGCCGGCGATCTCGAACACCACCCAGCCGTCGGTTTGCTCACTAACCGAACACCCCGGTGCCTCGGCCTTCAACGCGCCGGCGAAATCCCCCTCGGCCCTGCCGTCAGCCTCAATGATCCACGC
>CALRKX020000052.1:0-10043 GCA_943368305.1 Erythrobacter sanguineus | reverse complement strand
TCAGCTTGTTCTTCACCACGGTGACGAAGAAATAGCAGGCCGCCGCCGCAATGACGCCCAGTGCAATCGCGCCCATTGGTCCGACGGTGCCGCAAGCCGGGGTGATGGCGACCAGGCCGGCAACCATGCCCGAAGCAGCCCCCAGCATCGACGCCTTGCCGCGCTGCATCGCTTCAAACAGCGACCATGCCAGCGTTGCCGCTGCCGTGGCGATGAATGTGTTCATCATGGCAAGCGTGGCGCCGCCATTGGCCTCAAGGTTGGAACCGACGTTGAAGCCGAACCAGCCGACCCACAGCATCGAAGCGCCGATCATGGTCATGACCATCGAGTGCGGGGCCATGTTTTCCTTGCCAAAACCGACGCGCTTGCCAATCACGAGGCAGCCAACCAGCGCCGCGATACCGGCGTTGATATGCACCACGGTGCCGCCGGCAAAGTCGATGGCGCCCATCACGAAGATCAGGCCAGAGACGTCCCAGACCATATGGGCAACCGGGAAATACACCAGCGTGACCCACAGCGCCGAAAACAGCAGCACTGCCGAGAATTTGACCCGTTCCGCGAAGGCCCCGATGATCAGCGCCGGGGTGATGGCGGCAAAGGTCATCTGGAAGACAATGAACAGATATTCCGGAATGACGTAACCGGCCGAGAAGGTGGCCGCCATGCTGTCCGGCGTCACACCTGCCAGGAACAGCTTGCCGAACCCGCCCCAATAGGGCGAAGTGCCGCCGCCAAAAGTGACTGAATAGCCATAGACGACCCACAGCACCATCACCATGCAGGCGATCAGCGTGGTCTGCATCAGCACCGACAGCATATTCTTTGACCGCACGAGGCCGCCGTAGAACAGCGCCAGACCCGGCAGGGTCATGAACAGCACCAGCACAGTAGAGGTCATCATCCAGGAGACGTCGCCCTTGTCCATCACGGGAGCAGCGGCTTCGGTCGTTGCAGCAGCGGCCTCGGTGGTCGCCTCTTGCGCCCACAGGGGCAGGCTGGCGAAGATCGAGGCACCCAGCGCCCCCAATCCCGCGAATTTCGTCAGGTTTTTCATCTTATGGTTTTCCCCATCCCACTGTTCAAAGGGCTTCGTCGTCGGTTTCACCCGTGCGGACCCGCAGCGCCTTGGCCACGTCCAGCACAAAGATCTTGCCGTCGCCGATCTTGCCGGTGCGTGCAGTGGTCGAGATGGTTTCAACCGCCTGATCGGCCAGATTGTCGGCCACCACGATCTCCAGCCGCATCTTCGGCACGAAATTCACCGCGTATTCTGCACCGCGATAAATTTCCGTATGGCCCGACTGCGCGCCGAAACCCTTGATTTCCGTAACCATCATCCCACGAACGCCGATCGCGGTAAGCGCTTCGCGCACCTCGTCCAGCTTGTAGGGCTTGATGGCGGCAATGATCATTTTCACGTCGCACCCCTTTCCTGTCCCTGGCCCCCCGTTCAGGACCCTGGTTGATCAGGCGGGTTTCGCAGTCGCAGCACAAGAAAGGGGCCGGAACACGGGGCAGATGCGGCCCGCCTTTCGGGCATTTGATTATTTTTTATGCGCATATGCCCAAATATTATGCTCATTTGATAGGCGAATCGTTGCCGAGGGGTTCTTCGCATTTGCGCGCCGACCGTTTAGGATGTCTGAACGACAAGAACAGACCGGAACGGGCAGCAGGCATGGCAGGATTGGGGGCAGGATCGGGCAGGGGGCAAAAACCTCTGGTGGCAGACCGGCGGTATCAGGCGACCAAGGCCGCACCCGCGCGCACGACCTCTGGCAAGGGTGGCTCTGGCGGGGGCAATGGTGGCGGACAGCGCCCGTCCTCTTCGGCACCCCGGCGCAAGCCCGCGCCCCGGCGCGGCCTGATCAGCCGGTTTTTCCGCTGGATCTTCGGGATGGTCTGGGCCGTGGTCTGGCGTGTCTCGGTGGTCTGTGGTCTGATTCTGGGCGGTATCATCTTTTACTTTTACGCCCAGCTTCCCGATGTGAACGCTTTGCTGGACGCCCGCGCGCGCGGGTCGGTGACCATGCTGGACCGCACCGATACCGTGTTCGCCTGGCGGGGCGAAACCTTTGGTGGCCAGATCACCGCCGATACCGTGTCGCCCTATCTTCTTCATGCCGTGGTCGCGACCGAGGACAAGCGGTTCTACCACCATTTCGGCATCAGCCCGCGCGGCATCGCCAGCGCGATCCGCATCAACCTGTCCGAAGGGCGCAGCGCCTTTTCGGGCAACGGCGGGTCCACCATCACCCAGCAGGTCGCCAAATTGCTGTGCCTCGGCGTGCCCTATGATGCCAAACAGTGGAAATCCGAAAGTGATTACGAGGCGGACTGCCGGTCGGGCGGGCTGTGGCGCAAGGCCAAGGAAGTGCCCTTCGCCATGGCGATGGAGGCAAAGTATTCCAAGAACGAGATCCTGACGATCTACTTCAACCGCGCCTATCTGGGCGCGGGCACCCGTGGATTCGAGGCGGCGGCGCAGCGCTATTTCGGTATTTCGGCCAACAAGGTGAACCCGGCACAGGCCGCCATGCTGGCCGGTCTGCTGAAGGCTCCGTCCACCTATGCGCCGACCAACAACCTCAAACGGTCGCAAGATCGGGCGAATGTGATCATCGATTTGATGGCCGAACAGGGCTATCTGACAGCAGCCGAGGCTGCCGAGGCCCACGCCCACCCCGCCCAACTGTCAGAGGCCGCAGCCTCTCAATCCGGTGGGTTCTTTGCCGATTGGGTGATGGAAAGTGCCCCCGATTTCCTGACCAAGAAGACCACAGAGGATGTGGTGATCAAGACCACGCTCGATCAGGAAATCCAGCGTGATGCCGAACAGGCGCTGGTCTCGATCTTTGACACCAAGCTTAAGGCCGGGTCCAAGGCGCAGGCGGCGGTGGTTGTGATGAGCGCCGATGGCGCCGTCCGTGCCATGGTCGGCGGGCGCAAGACCGAAGCCGCAGGCTCTTTCAACCGCGCGACGCAGGCGCTGCGCCAGACCGGATCGGCCTTCAAGCCCTTTGTCTATGCCGCCGCGATGGATCTGGGCTGGAGTCCGGCCGATTTCGTCGAGGACGTGCCGCTGACCATCAACATCCGCGGCTCCGGCCCGTGGACGCCCAAGAACTATGACGGAGAGTTCAAGGGTCTGATCACGCTGACACAGGCCCTTGCCGAAAGCCGCAACATTCCCGCCGTGCGGGTGTCCGAGGCGGTGGGCCGCGAAAAGGTACGCGAAATCGCGGCGGGCTTCGGGCTTGACAGCGATATGGCGGCGGGCCCGGCGCTGGCCTTGGGGGCTTCGGAATCGACGCTTCTGACCATGACGGGCGCCTATGCCGGTATCCTGAACGGCGGCTCGTCGGTCATTCCTTACGGCCTGCGCGAATTGCGTATCAAGGGCGATGAGGGCGAACCGCTGATGGGGGCGGGCGGCGGCATCGGCACGCGCGTGATCAGCGAGACGGCTGCGCAAGAGCTGACCTATATGATGACGCAGGTGATTCAGCGTGGCACCGGCACCCGCGCCCGGCTGGATGACCGGCCCGCTGCTGGCAAGACCGGCACGACACAGGCCGCGCGCGATGCGTGGTTCATCGGCTTTACCGCCGATTATGTGGTGGGTGTCTGGATGGGATATGACGACAACACGCCGCTCAAGGGGGTGACCGGTGGCGGTATTCCCGCCGAGATCTGGCATGAGGTGATGGTGCGCATCAACAAGGGGCTGCCGGTGCATGATTTACAAGTCATCGTGCCCGAACCGCGCATTCCCCCCGCTGCCACCGCACCTGATGGCACCGCCCAGCCAGATCCCTACACCCGTCCCTATGATCCGAACGCCGAGGTTGCCCCCGGCACCACCCAGCCGCTGGACGAGGCTTTGGGCGGCCAAACCCAACAGCCCCGCCGCGACCCGATCGAGGATGTCTTGCGCGACATCCTGGGGGGCAACTGACGGTCTTTCCGCCTTGGGGGAGGGCTTGACCGCTTTTCCGCCCTTTCTGGCTACCGGGCTGCAAGAAGGAGAGTGTCTGGCGGACTGCCGTGGGTGCGCCAGATGCGACATGACCGACCGGGCGCAGCACTTTGGTGCAAGGTCAAGGCGCGGGGGCGCGGCAGGTTGGGCATCATCAAGGCCGCAGCCGTTCCCTTTTCCTGAAGCGGCATCTTCCGCAAAAGGCATGGACCCCGCGCGGTGACTGTCCCCAGAATGGGGTGCATCTGCGTCGATTAAAGCGTCGTCACCGTGGTGGTGAAGCCTGCGGGCAGGCTGGCCTCCAGAAGTTCCAGATCGGGCGAGCAATTGCTGTATTGCGTGGCCATGCCGGGGGGGATGACGAAGGCGTCGCCTGCGGAAACCTCGCGATCCGGTTCGCCTTTGGCGCGCAGGACCATCGACCCTTCCAGCACGAAGGTGAAATGAATGTCGGTGTCGTGTATCGTGGCCGGAGGCGTGCCGCCGTCGAACCGGGCGACCTGAATGTTCGCCACGCCTTTGGTGCCCGCCGCAATGCCGGTATCACGGCAGGTAAAGCCCGGAATGCGGAAGGGCTGCCAGTCTGCGCCTTCCTTGACGTGATGCACGAACCGCTGGCCCTGCCATTCGCGCGCCGGATCGCCCTGCCTGTTGGGCAGGGTGGCCACATGGTCGATGGTGGTGATGTGTTCGGCGGGAACGCCGATTTCGATCACCTCGATATTGGGCGAGGCGTGGCAGACGCGGTGGCGGATCTCGGGCGGCTGGATCACGCAATCGCCCGCGTGCAGGCGCATCATGTCGCCTTGGTCTTCATAGAGAACATCGACCCAGCCGCGATAGCAGTAGATCAGTTGGAACCCGACGGTGTGGTAATGCACCATGTCGGGCACCGGCCCGCCATCGGGAATGCGGATATGACTGGCGATGATCGATCCGCCCAGACGGCTGGGGATCAGGTCACGATAGTGCATTCCGGCCCGGCCAATCACCCAAGGCGCGGAATCGCGCAGGCGGCGGACGCCGAATTCATGCACGGTTTCGGGTTGCTCGACCTTGGGCGACAGGGGGGCCACCTCGATCACCGTGCCGTTGGGCGCGGTAAGGTGCGACTGGCCTTCGGCAAAGGCGGCGGGATTGTCGGTCAGGATGCGCAGGTGGCCGGGCGGCACCGCCGCGCCCTTTTCAATCCGCACCCGTAACCCATGGCCCGACAGGGTGGCGACAGAGGGGTTGTCGGCGGGAAAGATATTCTCCAGCCGCATGCCCAGAACCTTGGTGTAAAACGGCAGGTCATTGCGCAGTTCCTGCGTGGGCAACAAGACTTCGGCAAGGATTGGGGCAAGGATCGGATCGGTCATGGCGTGCCTTTCAGGGCTGGGTGGCGGGGGCTGAGGAGAGGACGAGGAACTCTGCCCCCTCCTCGGTATCGGCCAGGTAGACGTGGGGGGTGCTGGCATCGAAATAGAGGCTGTCACCCGTTGCCAGCCGCAGGGGGGCATGGCTGGCCGAGTGCAGCATCAAGGGGCCACGCAGGACATAGAGCCATTCCTCTCCCGCATGGGCGGCAAGGCCCCCGGCCTGCTCAACAGTGCGGGCGCAGGTGCGGTTGAGAAAGGGGGTCATCCGCTTGTGCAGCAGATCGCCGTTCAGCACCTGCGCCTGTAGCCGGGGCGAGGCGTAGGTTTCACCCCCTCCCGCCGGGGTATGCGACCGCGCGCCGGGGCTGATCGCGATGCCTTCAGAGAAAAAGCTGGAAATGTCGGCGCTAAGGTGCTGGGCCAGCCCGTATAGATGCGGGGCCGAGACCTCTGACGCGCCGGTCTCGATGCGCGACATCGTGGCCTCTGATACGCCGGTGGCGCGGGCAAGGTCTGCCAGCGACAGTCCGCGTTCAAGCCGCAGGGTGCGGATGCGGGCGCCAAGGGGGGAGGTGGCGGGTTTCATGCCGCAAGATTGCACGATTCTTGCAAATTTGCAAGATTAGCTTTCCGCCTGCAAGATCGCCTGCAAGGCTTGCCGATAGCCGGGATAGGCCAGATGCACGCCCAGCTCCTGTTTGATGCGATCATTCCGCACCCGCTTGGATTCGGAATAAAAACTGCGGGCCATGGGCGTCATCTGGGCCTTGTCAAAGTCGATGGCAGGGGGGGGCGGCAGGCCAATCAGACGGGCAGCATGGGCAATTATGTCTTCGGGCGCAGCGGGTTCGTCATCGCAGACGTTGTAGATACGACCGGGATGGGGCCGCGCGATCGAGGCGGCCAGCGTGGCGGCGATATCGTCAACATGGATGCGCGAAAACACCTGACCGGGCTTCAGGATACGCCGTGCCGTGCCGTTTCGCAGCTTTTCAAACGGGCCGCGACCGGGGCCATAGATACCGGCAAGGCGAAAGATATGCACCGGCAGGCCGGTTTGCAGCCACTGGTTCTCGGCCAGAACGCGCTGGATGGCGCGGGGGGATTGCGGGGTCAGGGGGGTATCCTCATCGACCCAGCCGCCTTTGTGGTCGCCGTAAACCGCAGTGGTGGAAAGATACCCCACCCATTCCGGCCGGGCGGCGGCAATCTGGTGGCCCGCCGCCTGCACAAACGGGTCGCCCGCCGCATCGGGCGCGGCAGAGACGAGGATATGCGTGGCGCGGGCCAGCGCGGGCCCCAAGTCGCCGGGCCAGATCAGCGGTGTAACGCCTTCGGCGCGCAGGGTATCGGCGCGGCTGCGGGTGGTGCCGGTAACCGCCCAACCCTGCGGGATCAGGCGGCTGGCAAGAGCGGTGGCGGAATAGCCGTGGCCAAGGACAAGCAGGGTTTTCATGCCCCGATTATCCTCTGTCCGGCGGATCAGGGCAAGCGGCTGACACCAAGACTTCACTTGCGCCGCAGCGCCGTTGCCGGTTTAGATGCCCGACCAGAACGAGACCGCAAAGCCGATGATGCACGACCAGAGCCAGCCGATCCTGACCCCCGAAGCCGTGGGCCATGACAGTTTCACCGATGCCGCCGCCGCCGTCGCCCGGCTTGAGGCGCTTTATATCGAAGCGACGGCCTTTCTGGCCCGCCATTTCAGCGCGGCGGTGACGGGCGACAAGCCCGCCCACCGCATCCGCGCCTTTTACCCCGAAATCCGCATCACCGTGGCCAGCCATGCCCAGGCGGATTCGCGGCTGTCCTTCGGTCATGTGCCCGGCCCCGGCACCTATGCGACCACCGTCACCCGACCCGATCTGTTCCGCAATTACCTGACCCAGCAGATCGGCCTGTTGATGCAGAACCATGGTGTGCCGGTGGATATTGGTCCGTCCGATACCCCGGTTCCGGTGCATTTCGCGGTGGCGGGCAATCCGGGCGTTTCGGTGCCACAAGAGGGCGTGCTGGAGTTCAGCCTGCGCGATGTGTTCGACGTGCCCGACCTGGCCACCACCTCGGATGACATCGTGAACGGCGAGCGGTTGCGCAATGATGACGGGTCGTTCCCCTTGGCACCGTTCACCGCGCAAAGGGTGGACTATAGCCTGGCGCGGCTGGCCCATTACACCGCGACCGATCCGCTTCACTTCCAGAACCACGTTCTGTTCACCAACTATCAGTTCTATGTCGATGAGTTCGAGGCCTATGGCCGCGCTGCGCTTGGCGATCCGGCCTCTGGCTATACCGCCTTCGTGGCGACCGGCAATCAGGTGATCACGACGCCCGATGGCGAGATTGCCCATATCGCCAAGATGCCGCAAATGCCGACCTACCACCTGAAACGGGCTGACGGGAACGGCATCACCTTGGTCAACATCGGGGTTGGCCCGTCGAATGCCAAGACCGCGACCGACCATATCGCCGTGCTGCGGCCCCATGCCTGGCTGATGGTCGGCCATTGCGCAGGCTTGCGCAACAGTCAGAGCCTGGGTGATTTCTGCCTGGCCCATGCCTATCTGCGCGAAGACCATGTTCTGGATGATGACCTGCCGCTGTGGGTGCCAATTCCGGCACTGGCCGAGATTCAGATTGCCCTGCAAGAGGCGGTCGCCGAGGTGACGCAGCTTCAGGGATTCGAGCTGAAGCGCATCATGCGGACGGGCACGGTGGCGACCATTGCCAACCGCAACTGGGAATTGCGCGACCAGTCCGGCCCGGTGAAACGCCTGTCGCAATCGCGCGCCATCGCGCTGGATATGGAAAGCGCGACCATCGCCGCCAACGGGTTCCGGTTCAGGGTTCCCTATGGCACGCTGCTGTGTGTCAGCGACAAGCCGCTGCACGGCGAGTTGAAATTGCCCGGCATGGCCAGCGACTTTTATCGCACCCAGGTGCAGCGCCATCTGCAAATCGGTATCCGCGCGATGGAGCGTCTGCGCGAGATGCCGCTGGAGCGCATTCACAGCCGCAAGTTGCGCAGTTTCGAGGAAACCGCGTTCCTGTGAGGCGGGAAAGACGGGGTAAAACCCAGCATTTCAGGCGGAAAAGGCTTGCGCTGCACCGCAAATCCATGGGAATGCGGGCCATTGCCTTCCCGGCATAAGCCCTATGCCACCCGCGATAAGGTGGCCAAAAAAGGAACTAGGACATGTCGAAACCTATGACCAAGACGCAACTTGTGGCCGCCCTTGCCGATGCGATGAGCGCCGACAAAAAGACCGCGTCGGCCGCTTTGGATGCGATTGCCTCGGTCGTTGCGCGCGAGGTTGCCGCTGGTGGCGCCGTGACGCTGCCCGGTTTGGGCAAGGTGGCCTGCAAGGCCCGCCCCGAACGTCAGGTGCGCAATCCCGCCACCGGCGAAACCGTGACCAAGCCCGCTGACAAGCAGGTCAAGTTCGCAATTGCCAAGGCGCTGAAAGACAGCGTGAACGCCTGATCTTCAGGTGCATAATTGTTTTGGGCCGTCCCTTTGGGGCGGCCCTTTTTGTTGGGCGGCCAGTAGGCCCCTCTCCCCAATAGGGGGGGGTGCCCGGAATTGCCGCTGGCGGCTTTGGCGGGGGCCGGCACTGGCCCCACCGGTTTCTTGCGGAACCCTCGCCGGCGGACAGGTCGCGCGCGGGTAGGGAAACGCAATGTGTTTCTCCGCCCGGACAATCGTTGCCCCAGTGACGGTTGTCCTAGCGCTCGGTTGTCTCGCGCCAAGCGGCCAGCAGGTGGTCGCGCGCGCCAGCCAGATGAACGCAGAGCAGGGTGGCAGCCTGTTCGGCCCGTCCGGCAACATAGGCCCCAAGGATCGCCGCATGATCGGCCAGCCAGCGCGGCGTCTGGTCGGCCAGCCCGTGATAACCACTGGCGAACAGCACGCAGCCCTGCCGCAACTCTTGCACCATGGCCAGTTGCCGGGGTCGGTTGGCCGGCTGGTAAAGCGTGCGGTGAAACAGCCAGTCGCCCTCGGCCCAGCCGGGGCGGCCCGCCTCGAGCGAGGATTTGCGAAAGGCATATTCCGCCTCTGACCGGGCGGCTGCATCGGCCAGCGGGGTGGCGCGGGCAATCAGATCGCCTTCGAGCAGGATACGCAGGTCGTAAAGCTCGGCCAGTTCCTGCGGGGTAAGCAACAAAACACGCGCGCCCTTGCCGGGCACGATCGTCACCAGCTTTTCGGCCGCAAGCGCCTGCAACGCATCGCGCACCGGGATGCGGCTGACGCCATGGGCGGTGGCCAGATCCGATTGCGACAACAGGCTGCCGGGGGCCAACCGACCGGCGAGAAGATCGTGGCGTATGTCATCAACGATTGCCATTTGGTCCTGTGCTGGCTTTATGTATACATGTATACATGTATACATGTATACGACTCGACGCCGCGCGGCACAAGGACAGGCCATGGATCACAGGTACACCTCTCATATCCTTTGGACCGGCAATCGCGGCGCAGGCACGGCGGGGTATCGCGCCTATGACCGGACATGGAACATCGCGGTGCCGGGCAAGCCGGTGGTGGCCTGTTCAAACGATCCGCTTCTGGGGGGTGACCCGGCAAAGATGAACCCCGAAGACCTGCTGCTGTCGGCTTTGTCGGCCTGCCATATGCTGTGGTATCTGCATTACGCCGCCGATTCCGGGATTGTGGTGACAGGCTATGAGGACAG
>CALRKX020000051.1:0-10222 GCA_943368305.1 Erythrobacter sanguineus | reverse complement strand
GGGCGGGCACGATCTCGACCTGGGCGAACAATCTGCCATCGCGTCTTGCGGGGCAGATGGCATGAGGATGTGCCCGGCAACATCCTTACACGAAATGTCTGGCAAGGCCTTGTGTCAAAAAGTAAATACTGAATTTTGCACGTTTGTGCAGTGGGCGTGCGCATGAGCTTGCCGCTGATCCTTGGCTGCGTTTGGGTGGTTGCCTCTGCCATCGTGGCCATGTTGCCGATGCGGATGCAGTATCCGCCGGGCATCGCCTTGCTGATCGCGGCCCCGCTGCTGATCCTGTGGATCGGGGCGATCCATGGCTGGCCTTGGGCGGTTGGCGGCCTGTTTGCCTTTGTCTCGATGTTCCGCAATCCACTGCGCTATTTCGCCCGCCGCCTGTTCGGGGCAGGCAAACCATGATGGCGCCAATCCTGTGCGGCCTTTTGTGGCTGATAATCGCCAACCTGACCGCGATGCTGCCCAGCCGCGACCATCACTGGCGCGCGGCTTACGCCCTGATTGCGGGGGGCGTGCCGCTTTTGGGCTGGATCACGCTGACCAGCGGGCCGCTGTGGGGGATGGCCTTCCTTGTGGGCGGGGCAAGTGTGTTGCGCTGGCCGCTTATCCGGTTGTGGCGGCGGGTGCGGGGGCTGGCGTCTGGCCGCTGACAGGTACAGCACTGGTGCTTTGCCAAGCTTGCAGGCGGGCTGCAATTTGTCCTGATTGTGCCTGATAGCACGGATGGGGCGTTCCTGTGGGGCTGGTGTTTATGATTGGCGTCGCGCTTGGCGCCGGGACCGGTGGCTGGGGCGCGTGGTTTCTGGCCCGCCACTTTGGCTTTTTGCCGGGTATTTTGCTGCCGGGCCTGTTGCTCGGCATTGCCGTGGTGGCGTTCGGGGCGCCGGTCGGTCATCCGGAGGAGGTGATGGGTCGGGGCATGTTGGGCCTGTTCGTCTGGCTGCCATTGATGGTGGCCTCCCTGCTGGGGGCAGCGATCGGGGTGTTTCGGCGCTGGCGCGCAAGGCCGCAGCGGCCGAAGTAAAGCCCCTTGCGCGGGGCAGCAAAGCGCCGCAGAACGCGAGGATGACCACGCTTCCCACCCCACGCGGCGCGCTGACGCCGAACCGTTCCCTTGCCGATCTGACCTGGCTGCGCAGTGGCGGGCCAGCCGACTGGCTGTTTCAGCCTGCGGATGAGGCCGATCTGGCGGCGTTTCTGGCGGCCCTTGATCCGGCGATTCCGGTGTTCCCGATGGGGGTTGGCAGCAACCTGATCGTGCGCGATGGCGGCATTCGCGGCGTGGTGATCCGGCTGGGGCGCGGGTTCAATGGCATTGAAACCGCAGGCGAAACCGTCACCGCCGGGGCGGCGGCACTGGATGCCCATGTCGCGCGCAAGGCGGCAGAGGCTGGGCTGGACCTGACCTTTTTGCGCACCATTCCGGGCAGCATCGGCGGGGCGGTGCGGATGAATGCGGGCTGCTATGGCAGCTATGTCGCCGACACTCTGCTTTCGGTGCGGGTGGTCACGCGGCAGGGCGAAATTCGTGACATTCCCGCTGCCGATCTGCATCTGCGCTATCGTCAGTCTGATCTGCCAGAGGGGGCGGTGATTGTCAGCGCGACCTTCCGCGCCGACAAGGGCGACCCGGCAGAGCTGGAGGCGCGGATGGTGGACCAGATCGCCAGGCGCGACGCCAGCCAGCCCACCAAAGACCGCAGCGCAGGCTCTACCTTCCGCAATCCGGTGGGCCATTCCAGCACCGGGCGCGCCGATGATACGCACGAATTGAAGGCCTGGAAGGTGATTGACGATGCAGGCATGCGCGGCGCCACCAGGGGCGGGGCGCAGATGTCGCCCAAGCATTCGAATTTCCTGATCAATACCGGAGGGGCGACTTCCGCCGATCTGGAAGATTTGGGCGAAGAGGTGCGAAAAAGGGTTTTCCAACAGGCGGGTATCACGCTAGAATGGGAAATCATGCGGGTAGGCGAACGTCTGCCCTAATAACAAGATCACGGGCCGCAAAGGTCCGGGCGAGGCAGTGATGGCGGGCAAGTCGAGCGGGACTGCCCCCCGAGTGGCGGTACTGATGGGTGGCCTTTCCGCAGAGCGGGAGGTTTCCTTGTCATCTGGGCATGAATGTGCCCAAGCCCTTAGGGTGGCGGGATATGAGGTGGTCGAGGTCGATTGCGGCCCCGATCTGCCTGCGCGCCTGCGCGACATCAACCCGGACGCCTGCTTTAACGCCCTGCATGGCCGCTGGGGCGAGGATGGTTGCGTTCAGGGCCTGCTGGAATGGCTGCGCATTCCTTATACCCATTCCGGCGTGCTCGCCTCGGCCCTTGCGATGGACAGGGCGCGCGCGAAAGAGGCGTTTGCCGCCGCTGGTCTGCCGGTTCTGCAAGGGGTGATCGCCAGCCGGGAGGCGGTAGAGGCGGGGCATGTGCTGGCGCCGCCCTATGTGATCAAGCCGAACAGCGAAGGGTCGTCGGTCGGCGTCTATATCGTGCATCCCGGCAGCAATGCGCCGCGACTGGCCGCGACGATGCCCGCCGAGGTGTTGGTGGAAACCTATGCGCCGGGGCGAGAGTTGACCGCCTCGGTTCTGGGTGATCGGGCGCTGTGCGTGACGGATATCATCACCGACGGCTGGTATGATTATGAGGCGAAGTACACCACCGGCGGGTCGCGCCATGTGGTGCCCGCCGAAATTCCACAAGAGATTACGGCGGCTTGTCTTGACTATGCCCTGCGCGCCCACCGCGCCTTGGGCTGCCGCGGCCTTAGCCGCACCGATTTCCGCTGGGATGAAACCCGGGGGCTGGCCGGGCTGGTGCTGCTGGAGACCAACACCCAGCCGGGGATGACGCCCACCTCGCTTGCGCCCGAGCAGGCCGCGCTTTGCGGCATGTCCTTTCCTGACCTGTGCGACTGGCTGGTAAAGGACGCGTCATGCAATCGCTAGGCCGCAGCCCGTTCCGCCGTGATCCTGCGCCCACCTATTGGGCCTACAAGATGCAGCGGCTGTGGCTGACGCCTTTGTTCCGCGTGGCGTTCCGCGTTGGCCTGCCTGCCTTTGTGATTGCGTTGGTGGCGGGGCTTGTCCTGATGGATCAGGGCCGCCGCGATGCGATTTCGGGCGGTTTCGCCCATATCCGCGACCAGTTTCAATCCCGACCCGAGTTTCGCGTAGGCTTGATGTCGATCGAGGGCGCTTCGCCTGATCTGGCCGATGCGGTGCGGGCGCGGCTTGGGGTCAAGCTGCCGGCCTCCAGCTTTGATCTGGACATGACGGCGCTGCGCGCCAAGGCGCAGCAGCTGGATGCGGTGGCTTCGGCTGAATTGTCGCTGCGCTCTGGCGGCGTGTTGCAGGTGGTGATCAAGGAACGCGAGCCGATGATGATCTGGCGCGTGGCCCCTGACCGGCTGGAGATGCTGGACGCCACCGGCCACCGGGTTGCCGCCTTGGCCGCGCGCGGCGACCGACCCGACCTGCCGCTGATTGCGGGGCAGGGGGCCGATGCTTCGGCTGCCGAGGCGCTGGCGCTGATTGATGCCGCAGGGCCGCTGCTGCCCCGGATGCGAGGGCTGGTGCGGGTGGGGGAACGGCGCTGGGACATGGTTCTGGACCGCGATCAGCGCATCCTGCTTCCGCAGGACAGCCCGGTCGAGGCGCTGGTGGCCCTGCTGGAAATGAACACCGCCGACGACCTTTTGACCCGCGATGTGACCACGATTGATCTGCGCGTGGCGGCCCGACCGGCCATTCGCCTTTCACCCAATGCCTTGACCGAAGCCCGCCGTGCGCGCGGCCTGATTGACGACGACAAGAAGAAAAAGACGGGGAGCGACCTATGACCGACCTCTACCAGACCCAGCGTGCCATGCGTGCCCTGCGTCGTGCTGCGATCCAGCGGGGTGTGGTGGCGATCCTGGATGTCGGCACCTCTAAAATCGCCTGTCTGGTGCTGCGCTTTGACGGATACGAGACGCAGGCCGATGGCGACGGGGTTGGCCCGATGGCCGGGCAATCGACCTTCCGCGTGATCGGGGCGGCCACCACCCGCTCTCGCGGGGTGCGGTTCGGCGAGATTGCCGTGATGAACGAGACAGAGCGTGCCATCCGCACCGCCGTTCAGGCGGCGCAGAAAATGGCCAATGTGCGGGTTGATCATGTCATCGCCTGTTTCTCGGGCGCCGAGCCGCGCAGCTATGGCTTGGCGGGGGAATGGGATCTGCAGGATTCCGTGGTGACCGAACAGGATGTGGCCCGTGTGCTGGCGGCCTGCGACGTGCCGCCCTTGGGCGACGGCCGCGAGGTGCTGCATGCCCAGCCGGTGAATTTTGCGCTGGATCACCGCAGCGGCCTTGGTGACCCGCGTGGGCAAATCGGCAACCGTCTGGCGACCGACATGCATTTGCTGTCGGTTGATGGGTCTGTGATCCAGAACCTGGTCTATTGCATCAAGCGCTGTGATCTGGAGCTGGCTGGAATTGCCTCTTCCGCCTATGCCTCTGGCATTGCCAGCCTTGTGGAAGATGAACAGGAACTGGGTGCTGCCTGCATCGACATGGGCGGCGGGGCAACCGGCATCTCTATTTTCATGAAAAAGCACATGATCTTTGCCGATGCGGTGCGCATGGGCGGCGACCATGTGACCAGCGACATTTCCAAAGGGCTGCAAGTGCCGATGGCGGTGGCCGAGCGGATCAAGACCAAGCATGGCGGCATTCAGGCCACCGGCATGGATGACCGCGAGATGATCGAGATTGGCAGCGACAGCGGCGATTGGGAAAAAGACCGCCGCACCGTCAGCCGGACCGAACTGATCGGCATCATGCGCCCCCGGGTCGAGGAAATTCTGGAAGAGGTCCGGGTGCGCCTTGATGCTGCCGGGTTTGACAGCCTGCCCAGCCAGCAGATCGTGCTGACAGGCGGCGCCAGCCAGATTCCGGGGCTGGACGGGCTTGCCAGCCGTATCCTTGGGAATCGGGTCCGCATGGGGCGCCCGTTGCGCGTTCAGGGCCTGCCGCAAGCCGCCTCTGGTGCCGCGTTTTCCTCGGCTGTGGGGTTGTGCCTGTTCGCGGCCTACCCGCAGGACGAGTGGTGGGATTTCGACATCCCGACCGAGCGCTATCCGGCCCGCTCGCTCAAGCGCGCCATGCGGTGGTTCAAGGACAACTGGTAACCCCCATATCCTGCGCCATTGGCGAAATACCGCTGAAAATTGACCTGAACCGACCACATTTTGTGGCAGGCAGACGTTTTTTTGATGACCTTGCCCCGGCTCCGGGGTAAGCTGTCGGGTAATTCGATGGATGCAACGGGCGGGGACAGCCCGGCGCATGAGTGCGGGACAGTAACGACGCGGCCATAGACCGCGGGTGCAAGGGACAGGCGGACAGACGATGGCATTGAACCTGATCATGACCTCTCAGCAGGAAGAGCTGAAGCCGCGCATCACCGTATTCGGTGTCGGCGGTGCGGGCGGCAACGCTGTGAACAACATGATCGACAAGCAGCTTGAGGGGGTCGAGTTCGTCGTGGCGAACACCGACGCCCAGGCCTTGCAACAGTCCAGATCGGCCAGCCGCATCCAGATGGGTGTAAAGGTGACTGAGGGACTGGGCGCGGGCGCCCGCCCGACCGTCGGGGCCGCTGCGGCAGAAGAAACCATCGAGGAAATCGTCGATCATCTGGCGGGCGCGCATATGTGCTTTATCACTGCCGGCATGGGCGGTGGCACCGGCACGGGCGCTGCCCCGATCATCGCGCAGGCCGCGCGTGAGCTGGGTGTTCTGACCGTTGGCGTTGTGACCAAGCCCTTCCAGTTCGAAGGCAACAAGCGCATGAAGCAAGCCGAAGAAGGCATTGCCGCGCTTCAGAAAGTTGTTGATACGCTGATCATCATCCCGAACCAGAACCTGTTCCGTCTGGCGAATGAGCGCACCACCTTTACCGAAGCTTTCGCCATGGCCGATGACGTGCTGTATCAGGGTGTCAAGGGCGTGACCGATCTGATGGTGCGCCCCGGCCTGATCAACCTCGACTTTGCCGACGTGCGCGCGGTGATGGACGAGATGGGCAAGGCCATGATGGGCACCGGCGAGGCATCGGGCGATGATCGCGCCGTTCAGGCTGCCGAAAAGGCGATTGCCAACCCGCTGCTGGATGAAATCAGCCTGAATGGTGCCAAGGGTGTTCTGATCAACATCACCGGCGGCCATGATCTGACGCTGTTCGAACTGGACGAAGCGGCGAACATCATCCGCGAAAAGGTCGATCCCGAGGCGAATATCATCGTCGGCTCGACGCTGGACACCACGATGGAAGGCGCGATCCGCGTGTCGGTCGTGGCGACCGGCATCGATGTCAGCCAGGCCAACCGGGCAGAGCCTGCGGTGGCCCGCCGTCCGATGGCCGAACCGCTGAAGCCCACGCCCCAGCCCGAGCCGAAGCGCGAAGCGCCGATGACGCTGCAACGCGCGGTGCCCCCGGTTGTGGCAGAGCAGGTGATCGAGGTTGAGGTCGGCGACGATCCGGGCCTGTTCGATGACATGTCCGCCGCCACCTTCCGCCCCGAGGTTGACGTGCAAGAAGTTGCGGCCGACGATATGCCGCCGCCCGCCTACCGCCCGCAACCGGCCGCTCAGCCTGCCGCGCGTCCGGCCCCTGCCGCCAGCCACGATATGGACCCCGGCGCCTTCGTCGCCCCCCGTCCGCGCAACCCCGGCACCCCGTCACCAGAGGCGCTTGCCCGTTTGCAGGCCGCCGTTTCGCGCAACCCCGGTGCCGCAAGCCGACCGGCAACGCCCGCTGCCGCCGCGCCACGCGCTGCTGCTCCTGCAGCCGCCAAACCTGCCGAGGCGCGCCCGCGCTTTGGCATCGGTGGGCTGATCAGCCGGATGGCTGGCGGTCATGGCGAAGGTGAACGCGCCGCTGCCCCGGCCCGCCAGCAACCCCCCGTCACCTCGTATGATGATGAGCAGGAACTGTCTGCCGATCAGGAGCGGATCGAGATTCCCGCCTTCCTGCGCCGTCAGGCCAACTGAAATACAGGCATAAGAAACTGTAACAAGCCCGGCCTCGTGCCGGGCTTTTTCTTTTATATCAATGCCTTGCCGCGCTGCAGCGCTGAAATATCCGGTTACAAAGAGTGAGTTGAGGTAAACGCCATCTCAACTTAGGTAAATTGCACCGGCATTCATGCTGGCCAAGACGCAGGAACCAGGAACGACGCCCGTGCAGAACACGCTCGCGCAAGCTGCCACCTTTCAGGGAACCGGCCTTCATTCGGGGGCTCCGGTGACCATGGTTCTGCGACCTGCTGCGGCCGATCACGGTATCTGGTTCCGCCGCACCGACCTGGCAAGTGACGCGCGGATTGCCGCGCGCTGGGATACCGTGGTGCCGTCGAAACTTTGCACGCTGATCGCCAATGGCGCGGGCGTGTCGGTTTCAACCATCGAACATATCATGGCGGCGCTTGCCGGTTCGGCGATTCACAATGCCGAGATCGAGATTGACGGCCCCGAGGTTCCGATTCTTGACGGGTCTTCCGCGCCCTTCGTGGCGGGCATTCTGGCGGCGGGAATCGTCGCGCAGGATGAACCTGTGCGCGCGCTGCGGGTGCTGAAGGCGATAGAGGTGCGCGATGGTCTGGCAGTTGCCAGGCTGGAACCGGCCGATATGCTGGAAATCGACTTTGCGATCGACTTTACCGATGCCGCGATCGGCAAGCAGGCCAAGCGGTTGAACATGTCGAACGGGGCTTTCGTGCGCGAACTGTCCGACAGCCGCACCTTTTGCCGCAGCGCCGAAGTGGTGGCGATGCAAGAGCGTGGACTGGCGCTTGGCGGCACGCTGGAAAATGCCGTGGTGTTTGACGGCGACCGCATTCTGTCGCCCGGCGGTCTGCGCCACAAGGATGAGCCGGTGCGCCACAAGATGCTGGATGCGGTGGGCGATTTGTCGCTGGCCGGTGGCCCGATTTTGGGGCGTTACACCGGCATTCGCGCGGGTCATGCCCTGACCAACCGCTTGCTGCGTGCGCTTTTTGCCACGCCCGGCGCCTGGACCTGGGTGGATGTGACGCGTTCGGCCGGGGCAAAACTGCCCGGTGTGGGCGTTCATGCCGCCGATCTTCCGGCTTGCGCCTGAATCAGTGCCCGAACCAGGTGCGGAAACCGCCATCCGGGCAACAAACCCGTTTTGCGCCCGGAATTTTTCTGTGCTAGTCAGGGCCGTGACTGGCAGGTTCCGCCTTCAAGGATGGAACCGCCCGAGGCAGATGGATAGGCGGAAGATGGCAGTCGTAAAGTCGGGTGCGTTGCGGCAGGCCTTGGGCACTGCGCTGCTGGTGTCGGTTCTGACCGGATGCAGCGCGCTCGGTCTGGGTGGCAAGCAGACCAAAGAGGCGCCGCTTGACAGCTATACGCCCGAACAGATCTATGAGATGGGCGAGAAAGAGCTGGAGGTTCAAAAGAACCCCAAAGGCTCGTTGCGCTACTTCCAAGAGGTTGAGCGGCTTTACCCCTATACCGAATGGGCCAAGCGCGGGCTGATCATGCAGGCCTATACCCTGCACCAGACCAAGAAATATGATGAGGCGCGCGATGCCGCCCAGCGGTATCTGGATTTCTATCCCGGCGATGAAGATGCGGCCTATGCGCAGTATCTGCTGGCGCTGTCCTATTACGACCAGATTGACGAGGTGGGCCGCGATCAGGGGCTGACCTTCCAGGCGCTTCAAGCCTTGCGCGTGGTGATCGAGCAATATCCCGACAGCGAATATGCCAAATCGGCGATGCTGAAGTTCGACATGGCCTTTGACCAGCTTGCGGCGAAGGAAATGGAGATCGGGCGTTATTACCTCAAGCGCGGCAACTATGCTGCGGCGATCAACCGCTTCCGCACCGTGGTGCAGGATTACCAGACCACCAGTTATACCGCCGAGGCGCTGCACCGGCTGGTCGAATGCTATCTGGCGCTTGGCTTTACCGATGAGGCGCAGACCGCTGCGGCGATTCTGGGCTATAACTACCAATCCTCGCCGTTCTACGAAGACAGCTTCAAGCTTCTGAAAGGTCGCGGGCTGGAGCCGAAGGTCAAGGGCGATGGATGGTTGGCCAAGGTCTATCGTCAGATGATCCGGGGCGAATGGCTGTAAGCCGGGGGGCGTATGCTCGTCTCGCTTGAAATCCGCGATGTGCTGATCATCGACCGGTTGTCCTTGGCATTTCAGCCGGGGCTGAATGTGCTGACCGGCGAGACCGGGGCGGGCAAATCGATCTTGCTGGATGCGCTGGGGTTCGTCTTGGGCTGGAGGGGGCGCGCCGAACTTGTGCGCCAGGGGGCCGCACAGGGCGAGGTGGAGGCGGTATTTGACTTGGCCGCTGGCCATCCCGCACTGGCTGTGCTGGAGGCTGCGGGGATTGAGGCCGAGGGCGAGCTGATCTTGCGCCGCGTCAACACCGCCGATGGCCGCAAGACCGCTTGGGTTAACGGGCGTCGCGCCACCGGCGAATTGCTGCGCGATCTGTCCGATACGCTGGTGGAGCTGCATGGCCAGCATGATGACCGCGGGCTGCTGAACCCGCGGGGGCACCGCCAGTTGCTGGACGCTTTCGGGGGAATAGACACCGGACTGGCCCGCCGGTTGTGGCGCGCGCGCTCTGAGGCGCGCAATGCGCTGGAGGTGGCGCAATCCGCCCTGAACCGGGCGCAGGCCGAAGAGGATTTCCTGCGCCATGCCGTAGCAGAGCTGGACAAGCTGAACCCCGAACCCGGCGAAGAGGCCACGCTGGATGCCCGCCGCCGCCTGATGCAAGGGGCCGAGCGGATCCGCGCCGACATCGCCCGCGCCCATGGCGCGTTGACTGATGGGGCAGGGGGCGCGATGCGCGATGCGCTGCGCTGGCTGGAAGGGGCGTCGGACAAGGCCGAGGGGCGGCTGGACGGGGCGCTGGCGGCGCTGAACCGCGCCCTGCTGGAACTGTCGGATGCCGAGGCGGGGGTGGAGGACACCCTGCGCAGCCTTGATTTCAACCCGTCAGAACTGGAGGCGTTGGAAGAGCGGCTGTTCGCGATCCGTGCGCTGGCCCGCAAGTATGGCGTTCTGCCCGATGATCTGGGGGGGCATGCCGAAACCCTGCGCAGCCGTCTGGCCGCGATTGATGGTGGCGTTGAAGGCATTGCCAAGCTGGAGCGTGCGGTGGCCGAAGCCGACCG
>CALRKX020000050.1:0-10251 GCA_943368305.1 Erythrobacter sanguineus | reverse complement strand
GCCTGTGCCTCGGCTTGCGCTTGCGCTTCGGCCTGAGCGGCTGCCTCGGACTCGGCCTGGGCGCGGGCGGCTTCTTCGGCGGCGGCTTGCGCGGCGCCGTTATCACCCGGTGGGCAATTGGCATCCTGTGAAGGGTCGCATTGCACGGTGCCGTCGGTTTGCGCCCACAGCGGCCAGGGTTGCACAGGTGTCAGCGCCAGAGACAACGCAGCGGTCGATCCAAGAAGTCTTTTCATCCCAAAGTCCTTTCCGGTTGCCGAAGCCGCCGATTCCATGGCGGGCAGCTTGCACGGGCTTCACGCATAAGCAAATGGCATTGCGGGGATGATATGCCATATCAGGCAGCGCCTTGCCGCCTGTCAGGCGATAGCCGGGGCCAGCAGGCGCATCAGACGGGCCTTTTCGCCCCCGTCATCCGCATCCGAGATCGCACGGCCAAGTGCTGCCAGCGACGCGATGGAATGACCCGCGCGAAAGCTGTCAACATGGGGAAGAAGGGCGCGGATACCGGCAGCCTTCGGGGCGAACCCGTCCCAGCGCAGCAGGGGATTGACCCAGATCAGCCTCCGGCACGACAGATGAAGGCGCTGCGCCTCGGCGGCCAGTTGGCCCGCGTCGTCGCGGTCAAGCCCATCGGTGATCAGCAGCACCACCGCCCCCTGCCCCAGAACCCGCCGCGACCAGTCGCGGTTGAAGGCGCGCAGGCTGGCGCCAATGCGGGTGCCACCCGACCAATCCTGCGCCTCTGCCCCCGCCGCCGCCAGCGCCTGATCGACATCGCGCCTGGCCAGATGGCGGGTGATGTTGGTCAGCCGCGTGCCAAAGGTGAAGGCATGAACCCGCGCCCAGCCCTGCCCCTTGCGGTTGGCGACGGTATGGACAAATTGCAGCGCCATGCGGCTATACTGGCTCATCGAGCCGGAAATGTCGCACAACACCACCAGATTGGGCCAGCGGATGCGGGGCTGGCGGTGGCGCAGCGCCAGAACCTCGCCCTCGGTGCGCAGGGCGGCACGAAAGGTGGCGCGCGGATCGATGCGCGGCCCGGCAGCGGCGGCCTGCATCCGCCGTGTGGGCAGAGGTTTTACCGGCAGCGACAGGCGGGACAGCATCCGCTTTGCCTCGGCCATCTCCTCGACCGACATGAGCTCAAAATCGAGCGTCTTAAGCCGCTCTTCGGCGCTGGCGGTGGCCGTGGCGTCGATCTCGATCTGGGGTTCCGGTTCCTTGGCGGGCAGGTCGGGCGGTTCCGGCTGCGCCCCATCCAGCAACGCCTGCGCCGCGCGCTTTTCGGCGGCAACCGCGGCGCGTTCCGGTTGGGCACCGCGCACCTGCGGCAACAGGAACGACATCATGTGTTCCAGGTATTGCGGATCGCGCCAGAACAGGCGGAAGACCTGATCAAAGACCGCCCGTTCTTCTGGGCGCGAGACGAGGCAGGTGTGCAGCGTCCAATAGAAATCCTCGCGCCGGGTGAAACCCGCCGCTTCGACCGCGCGGATGGCGTCGATCACGCGGGCAGGGCCGACCGGCAGGCCCGCCTTGCGCAAGGCCCGCGCGAAATGCGTGATGTTTTGCGGCAGTTTGCCTTCGGGTGGCAGGGCCAGCGCGGCTGTCATCGGGCGGAAGCGGGGGTTTCACCCCCCCGCACCCCCGTGGGATATTTATGAACAGATGATGGGGTCATCGGGGTGCGCCGACCCGGGCGAGGTTCTGGGTGTGGATCGCTTCGTAAGGGGGGAAATAGCGCAAGCTGCCTGCGGCGAGATGTGGTTTCAGCAAGACGTGCAGCGGATGGTCGGCGCGGTTTTCGACCAAGGCGCGGACATAATCGGCCGTTGCGCTGATCAGACCGGGGCCGTAGCCGCCAGTGGCAAGCACCTCGGCCGCGCCATGGTTGGGCAGGACAACCCTTGGGGCGAGGGCGGCAAGGCGGGCCAGTTCGGGCAGGTGCTGCGGCAGGTTTTCCGGTTCGGAAACATAGGTCACGCAGTCTTCGACCGTATCTCCTGCCAGAAGAATGCGGCGTTCGGGCAGCCAGAGGACCGTGGCATCATCGGAATGAATGTCGAAGGTCAGAAGTTCGACCTGCTCACCGCCGAGGTTCAGGACCATGCGGCGGTCAAAGGACAGGTTTGGCAGGATCAGCGGGGCAATCGCGGGAGGGCCATGGAAGCTGCCATCCTCGATGGCGGATTTATGGGCCACAAGATGCGCGGCAGTGCGGGTGTTGGCGATGATCTCGCAATCGGCGAAAGCCTCGGTTCCGGCGACATGGTCAAGATGCCAGTGTGACAGCACGACGGTAAAGTGGCGGACGCCCCTGCCTTCCAGATGCTGACGGATGAAGCGGGCGCGGTCGGGGGCGACGTGGGTATCATAGACCAGCGCGTGGTCGCCCGCGATCAGGGCATAACTGGCGATGCCAAGCGACAGCGCGCCATCGTCGACCCAGTTTTCCTGAGGCAGATAGCGCAGCCCGTCGCGGCCTTCGTAAAAGGCAAGGATGTTCGCGGCAGGCTCGATCACCCTCATGCCGCCAGCCCCTTGCGAACCTGATCCAAGAGTTTGGTCGCCTCCAGCCCTGACAGTTTCTGAATGTCGTCCTGATATTTCAGGATCGCGCCCAAAGTGTCGGCAATGACCTCTGGCGACAGCGACACCACATCCAGCGCCAGCAGGCATTTCGCCCAGTCGATGGTTTCGGCGACACCGGGACGCTTGAACAGGTCTTCGCCGCGCAGGCGCTGGACAAAGGCCACCACCTCGCGGCTGAGGGCCTCGGTCGCTTCGGGCACGCGGGCGTTCAGGATGGCCAGTTCGCGGTCAAAGGCGGGGTAGTCGACCCAATGATAGAGGCAGCGGCGTTTCAGCGCGTCATGCACCTCTCTCGTCCGGTTCGAGGTCAGGATGACGATGGGCGGTTCGGGGGCCCTGATGGTGCCCAGTTCGGGGATGGTGACCTGAAAATCCGACAGCGCCTCGAGCAGGAAGGCTTCGAAGGGTTCATCGGTGCGGTCCAGTTCGTCGATCAGCAGGACGGGGGCACCACCGGCCTGCGGACGCATCGCGGCCAGAAGCGGGCGTTCGATAAGGAACTCTTCGGTGAACAGGCTGGCGCGGCCCTCGGCCTCGCCCGTCCTTACCGCGATCATCTGCGCGGCAAAGTTCCATTCGGCAACCGCGCTTGCCTGATCCAGCCCTTCGTAGCATTGCAGGCGGATCAGGCGGCGGCCCAACGCCTGTGCGATCACCTTGGCAATCTCGGTCTTGCCCACCCCGGCCTCGCCTTCCAGAAACAGCGGGCGACCAAGGCGCAGCGACAAAAACACCACCGTCGCCAAAGCGCGCGAGGCAACATAGCCGTTGTCGGCCAACAGCGCCTCTACGGCGTCGATCGAAGCGGGGACTTTGTTCACGTCTGGCCTCCATGGCGGACAGCGCCATGCTGGACGGATGGCGTGCAGTGGTCAATGGCGGGCGGTGGCGCACGCGACCAAAGCATGACGCTTGCGCCCCCCTGCCCGCCCGGTCAATCTGCGCCCATGCAAGCGACCGCCATCCTGACCGTCAAGAACGAGGCTGCCTTCCTGCTGGAATGGCTGGCCCATCATCGGGCCTGCGGGTTCAGCCATGTGCTGGCCTTTTCCAACGATTGCAGCGACGGCACCGATGCCATGCTGGACCGGCTGACCGAAATGGGCTGGCTGACCCATATCCGCAACGAAGGCCCGCATGACCAGGGCCCGCAATGGAGCGCCTTGAAGCGGGCCGAGGGGCATCCGGCGGTGCAGGATGCTGACTGGCTGGCGGTGTTGGATGTGGACGAATTCGTCAACATACATACCGGAGACCGCACGCTGACGGCGCTGATCAGTGCGCTGCCACAGGCGGATGCCATTGCGATGACGTGGCGAATGTTCGGCAATTGTGGCGTGGTAAGCGCAGCGGGGCGCAGCGTTCTGGAAACATTCCAGCGCGCCGCACCCGCCACGCTGGAATGGCCTTGGCGCGCGCAGCAGTTCAAGACGCTGTTTCGCAACACGGGCATCTGGCGCAAACCGGGCGTTCACCGCCCCCGCGGACTGATGCCCGGCCAAAACCCGCGCTGGTTTGATGGATCGGGGCGCGAGGCCCCCGATCTGGCCAAGGGCAGCCGCAGCTTTTCCGACTATCGCCGCGACAATTACGCTTTGGTGCAGTTGAACCACTATGCCCTTGGTTCTATGGAAGATTATCTACTGAAATGCGACAGGGGCCGCGCAAATCGCGAGGCTTCGGGTTTTGATATGGGCTATTGGATCGACCGCAATTTCTGCGAGGTCGAGGACCGCACTATCCTGGCAACAGACAGCCGCGCGCTGCGCGAGGATTTGCACGGCGACCGGGTTCTTGGCCCCCTGCACCGGCAAGCCATCGACTGGCGCAAGGCCCGGTTCCAGACGCTGATGCAGGCCGAACCATGGCGCGCGCTGTTCGGGCGGCTGCTGATGTCCGGCCCGACCCACATTCTTGACAAGGCCATGGCAAATTTAATCATTTCTCACGCTGCACGCGCAGAAAACCCAGGAAAACAACCCTAGGTCGCGTCAAAGTGCAGGCCCGAAACAATGTTTCCAGACTGTTCGCCCCAGCCAGTGGCTGCTTGCCGCAATGTGACTTGCCCCTTGTCCTGCCCCGGCCCAAATTCGACCAACATTGACCGCGCTTTATCTGCCGAACATTGAACGGAACGGAATCGAATGCCCTACCCTGCCTCCAGCCTTGCCAAGGTTGCCGATGCGACAGATCGCGTCGGTTGGCTACAGGCTATCGAGGAGCTGACCGAGGATGAAGGCTACATCCATCCGCTGGGGGCAAGGCACTGGGCGTTTTTCACCGATGAGGGGCGCGACCTTCTGGTTTCCTTCGAGACGATTGACTCGATCCGCGCCCGGCCGGGGCAGATGCCCTTTGGCCATGATGTCGCCGTGCGCAACGGCTGGTCGCAGCTTTGCCTGATCAGCGATGGTGACACCTGGTTCCGGGATGAGGCGGTTTACCGCTTTTTCGACCGTCAGGTGGATGACGCCTTTTTCGAAGATTTCGACCGCGTGCTGTTTTATGGCGTCGGCCCCGGCGGCTATGCCGCCTGTGCCTTTGCGCTGACCGCGCCGGGGTCTCAGGTGCTGGCGCTTGCCCCCCATGCCACGCAAAACCCGGTGCAGGCCAGTTGGGACCACCGCTTCCCCGAGGCGCGCCTGCTGGATTTCACCTCGCGCTATGGCTATGCCCCCGACATGACCGAGGGCTGCGGCCATGTCACGCTGATGCTGGATCCGACGGTGGATGACGATGCCATGCACGCGGCACTGTTCCGCGCCCCTTGGATCACGCGGCTGTCCACCCGCTATCTTGGCGACCGGATCGAACCGGCGCTGATACGGCTGGGCCTGTTGCCCGATTTTGTCGAACTGGCGATGTCAGGCAGGCTGACCGAAAGCAGCTTTGGCAAGCTTTGGCGCAAGCGGCGCAACTTTGGCCCCTACCTGCACAGCCTGCTGGACCGGACCGAAAGCCGTGGCCATGAAAAGCTGGCGCTGATGGTGTGCAAATCGGTGGTGACGCGACTGAAGGCGCCCCGTTTCATCCGGCGGATGGAACGCATGATGAAGGCGCGCGCCGAAAAGGCCGCCGCCAAGACGGACGCCTAATAGCCATCGGTCAATCGGGTCAGCACCTCTGTGCGATGGCGTGTCAATTCGGTCATGCAGCCATAGACCAACAAAGGTTCTGCGCTGCCCCCGCGCATCGGAAAGCCTTCGGCCTTGCACTGGGCGTCGCGAAAGATGATCCAGGCACGCTGGGCCTCCAGCAAGGCCTGCTCGCCTCCCTTCAACTCATCCGGCAGGTCGGCATCCATCGCCTTCAACGCCGCCCGCGCCTTTGGCCAGACGGCGTTCAACTGATCGTCCGCCGCCTGCCAATCCTGCGCGGCGCAGGCGTTCAGATCGGCCTGCGCCATGGCATTCGCGCAATTGACCGGTTGAGCCGGGGCCGCCAGCGGCCACAGCGCCAGCGCGAAAGCGGCAGCCCTCATCCCTTGGTCAGCCGGCGGGCATTGGCACGGGTCTGCTTGCGATAGGGCGCGATTGCGGCCGACGCGACCTGCCCGACCGAAGCCCCGCTGATCCCAGCCACCATTGCCGCCTGAACCGAGGCATGGCTGGCCGCGACCTTTTCGGCGACCATGCGAAACGTCTCTTCCGGGGGCATCGGCCAGAACCCCGCCATTCCCGCCATGCGCAGGCTGATCACCAGTTGCGCCTCTGCCAGCATCATGCCCGCTTCAACTGCGGGTCGGAAAACATCGCCAAACACGGGAAATCGCATAACCGTCTCCTTCTGAGACCGGCAGCCTAGGGAAAATACATTTGTAATACCAGTATGACCAAGGTGTAACATGGCAGAAATGCTGTCAGGGCATGTCTTGCCACTGGAAAGGGCGTCAGGGTTGCGCTAGGCCCTTGTGCCATGACCCAGACCCTGACCCTTCGCCGCCCCGATGACTGGCACCTGCACCTGCGCGATGGCGCGATGCTGAAAGGCGTGCTGCCCGAAACCGCCCGCCATTTTGGCCGGGCGATCATCATGCCAAATCTGGTGCCGCCCGTGGTGACGGGCGCGCAAGCCGCAGCCTACCGCGACCGCATTCTGGCCGCCCTGCCGACAGGTGCCACGTTTCACCCCCTGATGACGCTGTATCTGACCGAGGGCACCGACCCCGCCGATGTGGCCGCCGCCGCAAGCAGCGGGCTGGTCAAGGCGGTGAAACTGTATCCCGCCGGGGCCACTACCAACTCTCACGGCGGGGTGCGCAACCTTGATGCCGTGATGCCGGTGCTGGAGAAAATGGCCGAGATCGGCCTGCCCCTGTGCACCCATGGCGAGGTGACCGCCCCGGAGGTCGATATTTTCGACCGCGAGGCCGTGTTCATCGACACCGTGCTGGACCCGCTGCGCCGCCGCCTGCCCGAATTGCGTGTGGTGATGGAACATATCACCACCGAGGAAGGCGTGGCCTATGCCGCACAAGGCGGCAATCTGGCGGCGACAATCACCACCCATCACCTGATCATCAACCGCAACCATATCCTCGTCGGCGGCATCAAGCCGCATTATTATTGCCTGCCGGTGGCCAAACGCGAAAAGCACCGCCTTGCCCTGCGCCGCGCGGCCACCTCTGGCAACCCGGCCTATTTCCTGGGCACCGACAGCGCGCCCCATGTCGATGCGCTGAAGGAACATGCCTGCGGCTGTGCGGGATGCTTTACCGCCACCAACACCATGCCCCTCTTGGCCCATGTCTTCGAGGAAGAAGGCGCGTTGGACAAGCTGGAGGCGTTCAGCAGCCTGAATGGCCCCGCCTTCTACCGCCTGCCGGTGAACGAAACAACGATCCGGCTGGTCAAGCACGACACCCCCGCCGCTTTCCCCGAGAAAATCTTCACCGAGGCTGGGCCCGTCACCGTTTTCAACCCCGGCTTTCCCGTGCATTGGCATGTGGAAAGCTGATGTCATCTTGGCCCAAATATCCCCGCCGGAGGCTCCTGCGGCCAATGCCGGACGCTGCGCGGCGGATATTTGAACCAGCATGAAAGCCACGCCTGAAAGAGAGATGCCATGATCCCCTCGTCCTTCCCGCCCCGTGAGGAAATCGCCCGCCTGACCGCCCGCGCGCTGCTGGAAATCAAGGCGGTGCATTTCAACGCCGAAACGCCGTTCACGCTCGCCTCCGGCCTGCCAAGCCCGACCTATATCGACTGCCGCAAGCTGATCTCGTATCCGCGCATCCGCTCGACCCTGATGGACTTCCTGTCGGTGACCGTGATGCGCGATGCCGGGTTCGAGGCGTTCGACAATATCGCGGGCGGCGAGACGGCGGGCATTCCCTTCGCGGCGCTTGTCGCCGAACGGCTGGCCCTGCCCATGACCTATGTGCGCAAGAAGCCCAAGGGCTATGGCCGCAACGCCCGGATCGAGGGCGCGATGACCGAAGGCCAGCGCGTGCTTCTGGTAGAGGATCTGACCACCGACGGCGGCAGCAAGCTTTCGTTCGTCGATGCCATTCGCGAAACCGGCGCGACCTGCGGCCATACGGCGGTGATCTTTTACTACGGCATCTTCCCGGAAACGACGCAGCGCCTGGCCGACCACGGGGTGGCGCTGCATCATCTGTGCACCTGGTGGGACGTTCTGGCCGAAGCCCGTGCCAGCGGGGCCTTCGATGCCGCAACGCTGACCGAGGTTGAGGCCTTCCTGACCGATCCGCGCGCCTGGCAGGCGGCACGGTCCAGGTAACGGGCGAAATAAGGGGGCAAATCTGTGGACGATTTGGGGATTATTTCCGATCCGAATCGCCACGTCTGCGGTTTTTGCCCCCACGCCCACAAGATGTGGTAGACTGCGTCAGAGCCGCCCCAATGGGTCCTATTGGGCATTGAGTCGGCAACGGGTTTCCCACAGGGTTTTTCCCCGTTGCCCGCCAGAGCCTGCGGGTCTACTCCGGGGGCTTCGACGGAGGATCAGATGAACGAAATCGCCAAGCTGTCGCCCGCCTTGCCCGCGGCGCGGGCCGACGATACCGAAGTGTTGCCGCAAAATATCGAGGCAGAACAGCAGCTTCTGGGCGCGATCCTGACCAACAACGACGTGTTCGACCGGGTGTCGATGCTGGTCAAGGCAGAGCATTTCTTTGACCCGGTGCACCGCCGCATCTTTGAAAAAGCCTCGGCCCGCATCCAGAAAAACGCCCTTGTCAGCCCCGTGACGCTGAAGCCGTTTTTCGAGGATGACGAGGGTCTGAAGGAACTGGGCGGCCCCGCCTATCTGGTACGCCTTGCCGGGGCCGCGATTTCGGCCTTTGCCGCGCGCGATTATGCGCAGATGATCTATGACCTTGCGGTGCGGCGCGAGTTGATCGGGCTGGGCCGCGACATCGCCGCCAAGGCCGCCAAGATCGAGATCACCTCGGAACCCAAGGAACAGATCACCGAGGCCGAACAGCGGTTGTACAAGCTGGGCGAACAGGGCGTTGCCGAGCGCGGGTTTCAATCGTTCCTCAAGGCGGTGACCGATGCGGTGAACGTCGCCAACGCCGCCTATCAGCGTGGCGGCGGTCTGGCGGGCATTTCGACCGGGCTGATCGATCTGGACAAGAAACTGGGCGGCCTGCATGAAAGCGACCTGATCATTCTGGCCGGTCGCCCTTCGATGGGCAAAACCTCGCTGGCGACCAACATCGCCTTCAACGTGGCCAAGGCCTACAAGCGCGGCCGCAAGCATGATGGCAACGAAGGCGCGGTCGATGGCGGCGTGGTCGGTTTCTTTTCGCTGGAAATGAGCGCCGAACAACTGGCCGCGCGTATCCTGTCGGAAGCGTCGGAAGTGCCTTCGGAAAAGATTCGCCGCGGCGACATGGAGGAATTCGAATTCCGCAAATTCGTCGATGCCGCCAAGGATCTGGAGGCTTGCCCCCTCTATATCGACGACACCCCCGCCCTGCCGATCAGCCAGGTCGCCGCCCGCGCGCGCCGCCTGAAACGAACCCACGGGCTAGATGTGCTGATGATCGACTATCTGCAATTGCTCAAAGGGTCGTCCAAATCCTCAGAGGCGAACCGGGTGCAGGAAGTGTCCGAAATCACCCAAGGCCTGAAGGCAATTGCCAAAGAGCTGAACGTGCCGGTGATCGCGCTGTCACAGCTAAGCCGACAGGTCGAAAGCCGCGAAGACAAGCGCCCGCAACTTTCCGACCTGCGCGAATCCGGTTCGATCGAACAGGACGCCGATGTGGTGATGTTCGTGTTCCGCGAGGAATATTACCGCGAACGGGAAAAGCCCGCCGACCACGAGCTGGACAAGATGGCCGCCTGGCAGGACATGATGTCGAAATGCCATGGCAAGGCCGAGGTCATCATCGGCAAACAGCGCCACGGGCCGATCGGCACGGTGGAACTGTCGTTCGAAGGCCGCTTTACCCGCTTTGGCAATCTGGCCAAGCCGTGGCAGGACGGGCCTGACCCCGGGTTCTGATCGCAGCACGCGGGGCGCTTCGCCCCCCCCCCGCACCCGCCAGAAGATATTTTTGCCAAGCTGAAGCAGCCCCGTTTCATCTTGGCAAAATACTCCCGCCGGAGGCTCCTCGACCCGCCGTCCGCACCACATCAACTGCCTTTTCCGCGGTAGCCCGGTCGCGCGGGGTTCGATACC
>CALRKX020000049.1:0-10531 GCA_943368305.1 Erythrobacter sanguineus | reverse complement strand
ATCGATCACGGCGGGGTTCTTGGTCACATGGTCCAGACTGCCCTCGGCCAGAACCGATCCTTCGTGCAGCACGGTCACCTTGCAGTTCAGCCGCCGGATGAACTCCATGTCATGTTCCACCACCACCACCGCGCGGGTCCGCGCCATCTCGACCAGCATTGCGGTGGTCTGCTCGCGCTCGGCCAGCGTCATGCCCGCCGCCGGTTCGTCCACCAGCAAAACACGCGGCTCTTGCGCCAGCAGCATCCCGATTTCCAGCCATTGTTTCTGACCGTGCGACAACTCACCCGATTTGCGCGCCAGATGGTCCAGAAGGCCGACCTGCGCCGCCAGCGCCTCGATCCGGCCCTGATCGACCGGCTTTTTCTTCCAGCCCAGCACCCGCAGCGGGTTGCGCGGCGCCTTCAGCGCCAGCGTCAGGTTCTCGGTCACGGTCTGATCCTCAAACACCGTTGGGCGCTGAAACTTGCGGCCAATGCCCGCCCGCGCAATCTGCGCCTCGGACATTTTCAGGCAGTTCAGCGACCTTTCGCCAAAGATCACCGTCCCTTGGTCGGGCCGGGTCTTGCCGGTCACGATGTCCATGAAGGTCGATTTCCCCGCCCCGTTCGGGCCGATGATGGCGCGCAGTTCGGCGGGACCGATGGAAAAGGACAGGTTGTTGATGGCGCGAAAGCCGTCAAAGGAAACCGAGACGCCGGACACTTCCAGAATGCTGCTCATTCCACGGCCTCCTGTTCCTGCAACGACCCGTCCTCGGGGCCAAGTTGCGCCCCCTTTCGGTCCGGGCTGTGGCGGTGCAGCGCCAGGTCGAACAGCCCGCCTATGCCTTTGGGTGCAAACAGCGTGACCAGCACGAACACCACGCCCAACAGCACCTGCCACCAATCCACCCAGTCGATCCGCAGGATGCCCAGATCAATCGCCGGAACCCGCCCGCCGGTGAACAGCGACGACATCAGCGACACGAAGGCCGCCCCGATCACCGCACCATAAAGCCGCCCCCGCCCGCCAATCGCCACCCAGACCGCCAGATAGATTGAGGCAATCGGCGCCAGTTCTGCCGGGTTGATGATGCCGGCCTGCGGGTAATACAGCACGCCCGCTATGGCGCAGATCACGGCGGTCAGCGTAAAGACGAAAAGCTTATAGCTTTCAACGGAATATCCTAGAAACCTCACCCGCGCCTCATCATCGCGGATCGCCCGGATCACCGAGCCGAACTTGCCCCCGACCACACCCGACAGCACAACATAGGCCGCCCCCAGCCCCAAGGCCGAGGCCCAGAAGAACCAGACCGACAGCCGGTCTTGCCCCACATCACTCAGCCCCGGCAAGTTCTGCAAGCCCGACAAGCCGTTGTTGCCGCGTAATCCGCTGTCGTTCTGAAACAGATACAGCGCCAGCGCCAGGGTCATCGCCTGGGTTAAGATCGACAGGTAAACCCCTGTAACCCTTGCCCGAAATGCCAGCCAGCCAAAGATCAGCGCCAGCAAACCAGGCACCAGAACCACCAGCGCAAGCTGGATCGGCAGCGAATGGGCAAAATGCCAGATCGGCGGCAGGTCGGATGACCCCACTACGCCAAAGATCTGCGTCGCAATCCCCTGCTGGATTTCCCCGGCCGTGGCGGGCAGCGCGTCCTGCGCCAGTGCGGCGACCACGATTTCTTCTGTACGCGCGTACATCAACCACATGCCGATCAGATAGCCGCCCAAAGCAAAGAACGCCATGTGGCCAAGGGAAAGGATACCGGCATAGCCCCAGATCAGATCCATCGCCAAGGCGGCCAGACAGAGGCACAGGGTCTTACCCAGCGTCTTGACGAATGAAGTTGAAACAAAACCAGCGCCATAAGCCTCTGACCCGAAGGTCACGATGATGGTGAACAGTGCCAGCACCGTCAGAAAGATCAGAACCGAGGGGTTCCGTGCCAGAATACCTTGCTTCATGGCCTTAATCCCCCGCCGCCCGGCCTTTGATCGGGATGATCCCGCGCGGCCGGAATTGAATGAACAGGATGATGAACAGGATCATATAGGTCTGCGCGGCAAGGGTGTTTGACGGGTTCATCCACTCGATCACCTTTTGCAGCCCGCCAATCATGCTTGCCCCGGCCAGCGTGCCCCAGATGTTGCCCACCCCGCCCACAACCACCGTCATGAACGACTGCACGATGTAGTCGGACCCCAGTTCCGAGGTGACCTTGGCATAAAGCCCGATGGCCACCCCTGCGATGCCCGCAATGCCCGACCCCAAGCCAAAGGTCAGCATGTTGATCCGGTCGGGATTGATGCCCATGGATGCGGCCATGGTGGGATTCTGCGTTACCGCCCGCACCTCCAGCCCCAGCCGTGTGCGCTTCATCAGCCACAGGAAAAAGCACAGGAACACCATCGCCAGCACGAAAATCGCGATGCGGATATAGCTGATCGACACCACGTCGTTGAAGCTCAGCGCCCCATCCAGCCAGGCGGGGGCGGTCAGTGGCCGGGCCTGCGTGCCGAAGATGTTCTTCAAAAGCTGTTGCAGCGCAATGGAGATCCCAAATGTCGCCAGCAGCGATTCCAGCGGGCGGCGGTAAAGATGCCGGATCACCAGCCGCTCGATTGCCACGCCCGCCGCAAAGGTCACGGCAAAGGCCAGCGGCAGGGCGATCAGGATGCTGGCGGTATAGTTCGGCACCCATTGCTGCACGACATAGCCGGTATAGGCCCCCAGCGTCAGAAACTCGCCATGCGCCATGTTGATCACCCGCATGACGCCGAAGGTGATGGCAAGACCAATGGCGGCAAGAAAGTAGATCGCCGACAGCGACAGCGCATCAAGACCCAGATCCACCACCTCCATTGCCCCTTGCGTCAGGCTGATGCGGTCCAGTGCGGCCTTTGCGGCGCCGGTCACCGCCGGATCGGCTTCGCTATAGGCATCGAAGTAGCGGTGGGCGGCAACGGCGGCGGCCACCTCATCCGATGTGGCGGCGGTGGGCACGGTGCCCGCCTGCTCCAGCGCGGTATAGGCGCGGTCGCGCGCGGCCTGATCCGACAGATCGGCCAGCGCGACGCCGCCTACCTTGCCCTCTGCAATATTGGCCGCCAGCGCCGCCTTCTGCTCGGCGGCGGTCAGGCGGGCGGGGGCCAGATTGGCCGCCACCAGCAGGTCATAGGCCTCGGCCTCGGTCAGGTCGCGCCCCGGCGACACCTCATCCGCGATGTTGGTGCCGGGCGGGGCATTGCCCGTGGCCACGATGCGCGTTGTGGCCAGCAGGGGGTTCAGCGCGCCGCGCAAATCAATTCCCAGATCGGCGCCAAAGCTGCCGATTGCCGCCACCCGCGCCGCGCTGTCAGCATCGAACCGCAGTGTCAGCAACCGCTCCAGCCGCGCCTTTTGCGCCTTCAGAACCGGGTCGGTTTCTCCCTCCAGCGCCGCGCGCAGCGGGGCCAGATGCTCGGCTTTCGGGTCGCGCGCGATAGAGGTCAGCGCCTCGGCCCGCTTCACCGGATCGGGGTCAGACAGGGTAAACTGCACCAGGGCGGTGGCAATCAGCCCGCGCACCCCGGCATTGGGTTTCAGCTCTGAAATATCCGATTTCGCCCCGATCCCGGCATCGGCGCCCGTCAGATCGGTCAGTTTGTAGCCATCCCCCTCGGGCGCGATCAGAAAGAACGTCTTGTCGGATTTGCGCAGCCCCAGACCCTTGTTGGCCCAGGCCTGCAATACCGCTGCCGCCAGCGGATCGCCCGTGGCGACAAGCGCCTCGATCACGGGGCCAATGGTCTGGCGCGAGGGCTTTTCGATCTGCGCCGCATTGGCAGAAACCACCGAAGCCGCGGTTTCGGCGCGCAGCGACAAAGGCAGCAGCGCGGCGCACAGCACCACGACCAGCGACATCAAGGTAAGACGCATTCTGTTCCCGCCCGAAAGGCTGAGGGGGCCGGGCAGGACGCCCGGCCCGGTCAGGTCAGTAGTTCGACTTCAACTGGACACAGGTCTTGGTGTCCTTGTTGTACATGCCGCACTTGAGGTCTTTCCAATCCGACTCGAGCACCGCCGATTCCGGCAGGAAATCGGTCCAGGCATCGCCGGGAACCGGCTCGGTCTGGCTGATGATGTCGAACTGGCCATCGGCACGGATCTCGCCGATCAGGACAGGCTTGGTCAGATGGTGGTTTGCCAGCAACTCTGCCGTGCCGCCCGTCAGGTTGGGGAACTTCTGCCCGATCAGCGCATCCAGAACCGGGTCCACCTCGACCGTGCCGGCCTGCGTCACCGCATTCACCCACATGTTGAAGCCGATGTAATGCGCCTCCATCGGGTCATTCGTGGTGCGCTTGTCGTTCTTGGTATAGGCGTGCCACTGGGCGATGAACTCTTTGTTGGCAGGCGTGTCGGCGCTTTCGAAATAGTTCCACGCCGCCAGATGGCCAACCAGGTTCGAGGTATCCAGACCCGACAGCTCTTCTTCGCCAACCGAGAATGCCACGACCGGCAGCTTGTCAGCCGTAACGCCCGCCGCTGCCAGTTCCTTGTAGAACCCGATGTTGGCATCGCCGTTGATGGTGGAGATCACCCCCACCTTCTTGCCGTCGGCCCCCAATGCCACCACATCGGCCACGATCTTGGACCAGTCGGAATGGCCGAACGGGGTATAGTTGACGAAGATATCCTCGGCCGGGATGCCCTTGGACTTGAGGTAAGCCTCCAGAATGTTGTTCGTTGTGCGCGGGTAGACATAATCGGTGCCCAGCAGGGCGAATTTCTGAATGCCCAATTCGTTCAGGAAGTAATCGGTGGCCGGAATCGCCTGCTGGTTCGGGGCGGCCCCGGTGTAGATCACGTTCTTCGACGATTCCTCGCCCTCATACTGCACCGGATAGAACAGCAGGCCGTTCAGTTCCTCGATCACCGGCAGCACCGATTTGCGCGAAACGGATGTCCAGCAGCCGAACATCACGGCCACCTTTTCCACCGTCAGCAATTCACGCGCCTTTTCGGCAAACAGCGGCCAGTCAGAGGCCGGGTCAACCACCACCGCTTCCAGCTTCTTGCCCAGCACGCCGCCCTTGGCGTTCTGCGCGTCGATCAGCATCAGCATGGTGTCTTTCAGCGTGGTTTCCGAAATGGCCATCGTGCCCGACAGCGAATGCAGAATACCGATCTTGATGGTGTCTTCGGCGCCAAAGGCAAGGCGCGGCAGGCTGAACGAGGCCGTGGTGGCCGCGACGCTGGCAAGCAGCGAACGTCTGGTCAGTTTCATGGTCTTCCCCCTGTCCGGCCACCCGTCTGCACCATGCCCATGAAGGCAACGGTGGCGGGCAGCACTGGCTTGATCGTTGTTTGGGCTGGGCTATTCCCCAGCACAGGCAGCAGACAGGCGGGCGGGCAAGCCAGCAAGGAATGTCGGGAATGCGGGGCGATGCGTCGCCCTCAAACCATGCAAATGGTGAATCTTTCATCCTTATATTCATGCTGCGGCGCAGAAATTAGGCGGATCATGCGCGTCAGAGGCACAAACCGGGGCGACTCGGCCAAGACCCGAGTTGGGGCGGGAATGCGAAAAGCGGCCCCTTTCAGGGCCGCTTTACAGTACAATCGCCCAGATAAGCCTAGGCAGATTTGCGGCGGCGCTTCAGCGCAAGCCCGCCCAAGCCGCCAAGGCCCCCCATCAGCAACGGCAAAGCCGCTGGCAGTGGCACCTCGCCGGGGCCAACAGGACCGCAGTTCACCCGGCATTCGGTGGGATCTTTGTAATGCGGCACATAGAACGGGTCGATATAGATCCCGCTCGAGGTTGCATCGCTGACCACCAGCCCTACGCCGGGCGCGCTGGTGCCGACCAGACCGGCATAGAACACCGAAAAGCTGAAGGTGCCGGTGCTGCCGACCGCCAGCGAATAGATTTGCTGGAACTTGACCGTGCCATCGTCCCACAGTTGGAACAGCACATCGTCAAGCCCAAGCCCGTCATCATTGTCGCCGGTAAAGGTCAGTTTGCCGGTCACGAAAACGCCTGCCGTATCGTATTCTGCGCCCGTCAGATCGGAGAATGACAGTGTGGTGGCGGCATTCGCGGGGGCAACAGCGCCCGCAACGGCGGCCGTGGCCACAACCGCAGCAAGGAATGCATTTTTCATTAGATAACCCTCGTCATTTTTAAGAATGTGTCAGAACTGGTTCGTGCCGGTGACAACTCCGGGTAGTATCACTATGCACTAGTATAAATTTTCATCAAATTCAGTAGTTTGCGACAATCTTTCGGAACTGTTCGCAAGGCGAGAACAATCTGGAATTGAATCCATGCGCAGTGCGGCAACCCTGCGACACACAACCACAGGAAGAAAACCGGTTTTCGCCCCGGAATGCGCCGCGCGGGTCTCAGCCCAGCGCGATCAGGTGGTTGTCCCAGGCCGTGGCCTGATGCGACAGGGGCTGCAGCCCGGCGGTCGAACAGGACCACACCGCGCCCTGGCCGTCGGTGGCCAGAAAGCCCGCCTCGGCACGGGCAACGCCGCACACATCGGCGCGGCGCAGGGTGGCAAGCGGCGCGCCCTGATCGGAAAATACCATCAGAACCCCACCCACGGGCGAGGTGATGGCAATCTGCCCCGCTGCTGCCGCGATCGAGCCGGCATAGCCCTGCATGGCAAATGCATCGGCATCGGCGGGCGGGCACAGGCGCGGCGCGGCGCCGGGCCGCCACAGGCCCAGTTGCGGCACTGGCTCGGCCTCATCACCCTCCCATTGCATGGCAAAGGCGATGTCATCGCCCGACAGCGCCAGATGGCGGATAGAGTTCTGGCGCAACTCGGCGTCCAGTTCGGCCTGATCCAGAATTTCACCAGTGGCCGACAGAAGGGTCAGGTTCGGGCGCATGGTATCGATGTTCAGCTTGGTCCGGTCACCCGGATCGGTCCGGATGCCGCCATTGGCAATCACCAGCCGCCCGTCGGCCAGCCGCTTGATGTCATGTGGCCCGGTTCCACCCGATGACCATTCGCCAATGCGGGTGTAGCTTGCCGCATCCCACAGCCCCACCCGACCTGCGGACCCTTCGGCAATCACTTCCGACGTCATCAGAACGCTGCCATCGGGCGAAAACGCGCCATGGCCGTTGAACTGGCGGCCCTCGGGCGGGGTCAGGCGGTGGCTGACAAGGCCGGTCACGCAGTTCAGCACCAGCGCGAAGGTGCCGGGGCGACGGGCAAAGGCCACCGCTTCGGGGCGCTGCGGATGGGCGGCGGCGGCATGGCCACGCGCGGGCAGGTCAATCTGGAACAGGCTGTGCCCTGCTGCGGAAATGCCATGCAGGACAAAGCTGTCCTCTCCCAGCTTGCCCGCCGCAAGATAGGCCGGGCTGCCCGCATCTGCCCAGGACAGGCGCGGCAGGCTGGCACAGGCCAGCCCCGCAAGAAAAGCGCGGCGCGTTGCCATGTCAGTCTCCGTCCTGCGCGTTGAAGCCAAGGTCCACCCCCAGCGCCGGGGCCATTTCGGCAATCATCGCATCGCGCGCGGCCTTGACCGCCTGCTGCACGATTTCCACCCGCAAGTGACCCTGCGTCTCAGCCACACCGGCAAACGCCGGATCATCCAGCTTTTCTGCCAGCCCGATTGCGCGGTCTACCGCCGCCAGCGTCAGCACAGACTTGTCGTCCAGTGCGGCGGCAAAGCTGCGCAGCGCCTGCAACATCAGCACCACATTGTGCTGCGACCGCCCCGCTGCCCGCGATTCCGCCCGTTCGGGGCGCGGCTTGTCGAACGAGCCCAGCGGGCGGCCAAGCTGTTGGTCAACAATCGCCTCCAGACCAGTCGCCCCTTGGGTAAACAGCGCCTGCAACGCCTCTTGCGGTGACAGGAACATGGTGTTGCCCGTTGCACCAGCGGTCTGCAATTCGGCGGCATAGGCTGGCCAGGCCGCATTCACCTCGGCCGCCATGCGCGCCAGATCGGTCGCGGTAGCGCGGATCAGCGGGCAGACATCGCCCTCTGGCGGCGCTTCGGGGTAAAGCAACCGCTCCATCCCCATCAGCCCGCGCGCTGCGACCGACTGGTCGGCAAAAGCCACCGGTTCCAGCGCCGCCGCATCCCCGGTCAGCAAAGCCCGTTGCGCCTTGGCCCCCAGCCCCTTGGGGTCTGGCCAGAAATGAATGGCAAGCGCGCGGCCATCCTCCTCCACCGGGCCAAGATGAAAGAATGACACCGCCAGCCAGGCGTCATAGGCGGCATTCCAGGCCGGCCTGACGGCCTCTGGCGCGCAATCCTTGTCCGCCACGGCTGCCAGATCGGCGCTGGCCTTGGCAAAGGCGGCGTAACCGGGGGTCAACTGCCCCTCGACCGCTTGTTTCAGATCGGCCAGCGCGGGGCTGACCATCAGGCCAAAGCCCAGGGCAAGGGCGGTAAAGCGGACCATCACAGGCTCTCCAGAAAGGCGATCAAGGCGTCGCGGTCAGGTTTCGGCAGGCCGACCACACGGGCGCGGGCGGCTTCGGCCTCGCCGCCATGCCACAAGATTGCTTCAAGCAGGTTACGCGCCCGGCCATCATGCAGGAAATAGCTGTGGGCTGACACCTGCTGCGTCAACCCGATGCCCCACAAGGGCGCGGTCTTCCATTCGTTGCCCGAGGCGCGGCCTTCTGGCCGGTTGTCGGCCAACCCCGGCCCCATATCGTGCAGCAAAAGGTCGGTATAGGGCCAGATCAGTTGAAAGCTTTGCTCGGGCTGGTCTTTCAGACGGCTTGTGACAAATTTCGGCACATGGCAGCCGATGCAGCCCGCGTCGTAAAACACCTGCTTGCCGTGCAAAACCACCGGATCACCGGGGTTGCGGCGCGCGGGAACTGCCAGATTGCGCGAATAAAACGTCACCAGATCAAGGCTTTCTCGGTCCACCTCCAACCCATCGCGGATACCGTCTTCCTGCCCGTCAGGAGCAGCGCGACAGTCGGTCTGCGCAGCCGTGCAATCGCCCCATGGGGTGCCATGCAACACGGTCGAAAGCCCCATATCCCCCTGAAACGCGCCTGCCGACTGCTCCTTGATGGTGGGCTTGCCGCCCTTGAAGCCAAACCGCCCCAGCATCGGCACGCCAAATTCGTCCGACGGCACGATCGCAGCCCGCCCCGAGATACCGTCGCCGTTGGCGTCCTCGGGGTCTTCATGCGCCAGAATATCCGCCGCAGGAACCGCCTCCAGCAGCCCCAGCCCGATCATCTGCGGCGCCACGCGCGGCGACAGCATCGCCCCCGCCCCCAACACACCATACCCACCATCCACCAAGGCATAGGAGGGCGCGCGCAGCGACACTACACTGCCATCCGCCAGCGTCACCAGCATCTCTGTATAACTGATCTTCATCTTGCCTTCGCTGGCCATCCCGGCCGAGGCAAGGTTCTGGATCTGGCCGCCGTAATGCGGGTCGTCTTGCGTGGCCAGCCAGTCCTTGATGCCCTCGGGCGACGGCCCGCCCGGCACCGAGACGCGCAGGAACATCGACACACTTTCCCCGCCCGGCTGCTCTGGCGGGTGGCCGCGCCCATCCTTCAGGTGGCAATCCTGACAACCCCGCGCGTTATACAGCGGCCCCAACCCGTCCGATGCCAGCGTTGAAGACGGTGCAGCAACCCATGTCTTGGTGAACAGGCCATTGCCCAGCTTGAAATCCAGCTCGCGCTCGAACGACATATTGCCTGAAGAGTGCGAAAACGCATCCGCCGTGGGCGTGACACGGATGGTCGCGGCCCCGGCGGGGTTGTCTTCAAACATTTCGGGGGCAGAAAAGTCTGTGGTCGGCCGCACCACGCGGTCAATCCGCGCCTGCTCTTTGGCGGTGCGCGGAACAACGCTCAGATGGCGGTCATCCAAGGTTTCCGACAGGGCGGACGTGGCAACCGCCAGCGGAAGGCAAAGCGGAGCCAGAAGGAAAAGGGGGCGAAGCATGGAAACCTCCGTTCGCCCCCTGTCCTAGCCGATTTTCCGACTGTTTCAATCGGAAAATATGGCCGCGACATCCCGCCTCACGCAGTTGCGATCATTCCGCCTGATCGGCAGGGCTGGCGTTCAAAAGGCCATAGCGCTCCTCGCCCAGCCTGTCGAACAGGCCAAGCTGGGTTTCGAGGAAATCGATATGGCCCTCTTCATCGGCCAACAGTTCGTCGAACAGGGCGCGGCTGACGTAATCGCCCACCTTGTCGCAATGCTGGCGCGCCTCGATATAAAGGGTTCGCGCGCCATGTTCGGCGGCAAGGTCAGATTCCAGCGTTTCGCGCAGGGTCTGGCCAATCCGCAGCGGGTCCAGCTTTTGCAGGTTCGGGTGGCCTTCCAGAAAGATGATCCGCGTGATGAACTTGTCCGCGTGATGCATCTCTTCGATCGACTCGGCCCGTGATTTCGCGGCCAGCCGGCCAAAGCCCCAGTCTTCTTGCAGACGATAGTGCAACCAATACTGGCTGACCGCCGTCAGTTCAGACCGAAGCCCTGCGTTCAGATACTCAATAACCTTGGGGTCGCCCTTCATGCTGCCTTCCTTTCCTTGACC
>CALRKX020000048.1:0-10544 GCA_943368305.1 Erythrobacter sanguineus | reverse complement strand
GCTCATTCGAAGGCGGACGAGGTTCTGGCGCTGGGCGCCGACCGCGTTCTTGACCGCGATGCCGATCTTGCCGCCGCGCTTGGTACAAGCCGCATCGACGTCGTGATTGACATGGTTGGCGGCCCGAGCATGTCCACCCTTTTGTCACTTTTGCGTCCGGGTGGTCGCCTGGCCATAGCCGGGGCGATTGCCGGGCCGCTGGCCGAGGTCGATCTGCGCACGCTTTATCTGAAAGACCTGACGATGTTCGGCTGCACTTTCCAGGAGGATGCCGTCTTCGAAAGCCTGATCCGCTATATCGAGGCGGGCGAAATCCGCCCCATCGTTGCCCGAACCTATCCGCTGTCCGACATCGTGCGGGCGCAGAAAGATTTTCTGTCCAAGGTCCATGTCGGAAAGCTTGTCCTTATCCCGCCCGGAGACATCGCATGAAGATCGCCGAAATCCACGTCTACCAGCACGATCTGCCGGTCAGGAACGGGCCCTACACCATGGCCAATGCCAAGGTCTGGGCGCTGGATACGACACTGGTGAAGATCGTCACCGATACGGGGATGATCGGTTGGGGTGAGACTTGCCCGGTCGGCCCGACCTATCAGCCCTCGCATGCCAAGGGTGCCCGCGCTGCGCTGGAAGAAATGGCCCCGGGCCTGATTGGCAGCGCGCTGCATCCCGTTGCGCTGCGGCGCAGGATGGACAGCCTGTTGAACGGCCACCGCTATGCCAAGGCCGCCATCGACATCGCGGCACATGACCTTCTGGGCAAGGCCTATGGGGTGCGCGTCGCCGACCTTCTGGGTGGGGCCGTCACCGAAAACGTGCCCTCCTACTTTGCAACCGGCGTGGGAGAGCCTGCCGAAATCGCTCGGATCGCCGCCGAAAAGGTGGCAGAGGGCTATCCCCGCCTGCAAATCAAGATCGGCGGGCGCCCGGTCGAGGTTGATATTGCTGTCTTGCGCAAGGTCTGGGAGGTGATCCGCGGCAAGGGTGTGCGGCTGGCGGCGGATGGCAATCGCGGTTTGCCCACCCGCGACGCGCTGCGGCTGTCGCGCGAATGTCCGGACATTCCTTTCATTCTGGAACAGCCCTGCAATACCATCGAGGAACTTGCCGCCATCCGGGGCCAGGTGCATCACGGCATCTACATGGACGAAAACTCCGAGGATCTGGCCACCGTGATCCGCGCCGCCGGGCAGGGGCTGGTTGACGGCTTTGGCATGAAAGTGACGCGCATCGGAGGCTTGCAGCAGATGGCTGCCTTCCGCGACATATGCGAGGCCCGCAGCCTGCCCCACACCTGCGACGATGCCTGGGGCGGTGATATCATTGCCGCCGCCTGCACCCATATCGGCGCGACGGTTGCCCCCCGGCTGAACGAAGGTGTCTGGCTGGCCGCGCCCTATATCGAAGGCCATTTTGATGCAAAGAATGGCATCCGTATCGTTGGCGGCCATATCAAGCTGCCCGAAGGCCCCGGACTTGGAATCGTGCCGGACGAGGGCGCATTCGGCAACCCGGTTCTGTCATTCGGCTGAGGAAAAGATGAACGATCTCAAAGGTAAGAAGGCACTTGTAACAGGTGCGGCGGGCGGTATCGGTGCCGCGGTGGTCAGGGCCCTGCGAGCGCGGGGCGTTGCGGTTGCGGTTGCGGACCGCGACGTTTCGGCGGTAGAGGCCGAGGCGCATCTGCCGGGGAACCTTCTGGAAGCCGCTTATTCCGACGGCTTGCCCGCTGCGGCCAAAGCGGCGCTGGGCGGCCTTGACATCCTCATCAACAACGCGGGCGTCATCACGCGGGGCAAGGTGGACGAGACGTCGGACGCCGACTGGGATCTTTCGGTCGGCGTGAACATTCTGGCCCCGTTCCGCATTTGTCGCGCCGCGATTCCGCTTTTGGCTCCGGGCAGCGCCATCGTGAAGGTGGCCTCGTGCTGGGGGCTGCGGCCGGGGCCGGGGCACGCCGTCTACTGCATGACCAAAGCGGCGATTGCCTCGCTGACACAGTGCATGGGGATGGACCACGCCGACAAGGGCATCCGCATCAACGCTGTCGCCCCGAACGAGGTGAACACGCCGATGCTGCGGACCGGCTTTGTGCAGCGTGGCTTCGATCCTGATACTGCGGTGGCTGAACTGGGCAAGTCCGTGCCCCTGGGACGCATCGCCGAGCCGGAAGACATCGCCGAGGTGATCCTGTTTCTGGCCTCCGACGCCTCTCGTTACATCTGCGGTGCGGTGGTCGAAGTGAATGGCGGGAAGCCGGTCAAATGAGGTTCGCGGGCAAGGTCGCGCTGGTTACGGGCGGTCGGTCGGGGATCGGGCAGGCGATTGCCCGCCGTCTGGCGGCGGATGGTGCGCGGGTCTTCACCGCGCAGCGCGGGCCCGATCCTGCGTTCGAGGGGATCGAGGCCGATCTCGCCGATCCGTCGGCTCCGGCCGCGATTGTGGCCGGGGTTGTGGCGCAGGCCGGGCGCTTGGATGTGCTGGTCAACAATGCAGGCGTGATGCAGGAGGCAACGGTCGAGGACATGACCCTGTCCGACTGGGAGCGGACCTTGCGCATCAACCTGACGGCTCCGTTCCTGCTGATCAGGGCGGCGCTGCCCCATCTTCGGGCAGAGAAGGGCAGTATCGTCAACATCGGGTCGATCGAGGGGCTGGGGTCTAACCCGGCCCATGCCGCTTATTGCGCGTCCAAGGCGGGGCTGCACGGGTTGACTCGGGCTGTGGCGGTGGATCAATCGGCCGAGGTCCGCTGCAACGCGGTTGCTCCGGGCTGGATCGATACCGACTTGAACGAGGCTTTCATTGCGGGAGTCGCGGACCCGGTGTCCTTCAGGGCCAATATCGGGCGCATTCATCCGGTGGGGCGGACGGGCAAGCCAGAGGAGGTGGCGGCGCTGGTTGCCTGGCTTGCGTCGGATGAGGCGGCATTCGTCACCGGGCAGGTCTGGACGGTCGATGGCGGCCGTATGGCAAAGTTGAGCCTGCCATGAACCGCTTCTGGCGGTGACGCGCCAGCCGCTTTATCTTGTCCCCAGTGTCGCGCCGCCGTCGATGATGATGTTCTCCATGGTGATGTGTCGCGCCCGGTCGGAAAGCAGGAACAGCACCAGGTCCGCAACGTCATCAACCTCGGCCATCCGGCGCAGCGGAATGCCCAGCCGCCAGGTTTTGGGATCACCGTTCATTACGCCGTCAAGGCCGGATGTGGCGGCCTGGGTCTGGCGCTGCATTTCGGTGTTGGTTGACCCTGGCGACACGATGTTGCAACGCACGCCGTAATCCGCCAGCTCCAGCCCAAGGCATTTCATCGCATGGATGATCGCGGCTTTCGAAGCCGGATAGGCCGCCAGCCCCACCCGCGGCGTGGTGCCAGAGTTCGAGCCGATGGTGACGATGCTGCCCTGCCCCCTGCTGGCCATATGGCGGGCGACGGGCAGGGTCAGCTCTAGCGTGGCCAGAAAATTCGTCTCGACGATGCGGCGAATGCCGTCTGGCGGGCAATCGAGCAGTCGCCCGGCTTCCAGAACCCCGGCGGCATTCACCAGATGGTCGATGCCGCCGAAATCGGTGATCCAGCGGTCCAGCCGTGCATTGAAACCGGAGGTGTCGGCGATATCCATCGCCTCGCACAGCAAAGCATGGCCATGCGGGCCCGCCTCTTGCATCAGGGTGTCAAGTTTCTTCTGCGACCGGCCAAGCGCGATGACCCGGACCCCTTCGGCCAGAAGGGCCAGAGCGATGCCCTTGCCAATCCCTTGGCTGGCCCCGGTGACGATGGCGGCGCGCATGATGGTCACTCCCGGCCTGCGCGCCATTCCTTGTAGCGCAGGAACACATTTGCACCCAGGGTCGAGAAGGGTTTTGGCGGCAGTTTCGTGGGTGGGGCGTCCTTGGCGAAGTGGCGCGTGGCATTCGTCTCCAGACCCATCGCCAGCTCTGCCGCCGCGATGCCGGTAAGGGTCGAGCGTGCGGTGCCAAGCCCGTTGCAGACGGTGGCGGCGTAAAGGCCCGCCTCCAGCTCTTTTGCGATCGAGACGCCATTGCGCGTCAGGCAAAGGTGTCCGGCCCAGGTGTATTCCTGCCGGACATCCTTCAGCAGCGGAAAGCGGTCGGCGAATTTCTGGCGATGGACGGCTGCGGTGCGGGAAAGTTGGGCGTCCGATGCCGCCATACCCGGCAGAAAGCTGGCGCAGGTGCGGGTGATGATGCGGTTGCCGCCAAGGGCGGTGTCGATCCGGCGCATGGTTGTGCCCATCGGGTCCGCAGGCGTGACACCCAGCGTGCCTGCCCGCCCAGCGCCCTGAGCGCCTCTGGCGGAAGGTCCACGGTCATCGAGGCATAAAGGAAGACATGCATCAGGCGGTTCTGCGCAAAGCCAAAGCTCTCCAGATGGCCGTTGTTCGCCAGAATGACCCTGCCTGCCGAAACGCGGCCCCGGGTTGTGGTCACGCTCCAGCCGCTGCCGCTGCGGGCTATGGCGGTGACGGGGGTATTTTCCCACACGCCCACACCCGACGCCCGCAGCCCCTCGCCAAAGCCGCGCACGAAGCCTGCGGGTTGCAGCATCACCGTGCCGGGGGTGTAAAGCCCCGAGACATAGTGGCGGCTGCCCGTCAGGTCCTGCATCCCCTTGGCATCAAGGCGTTCGTTCGGCTCGCCCAGCGAAGTCAGGTGATCGGCATAGCTGCGGTTCAGCGTGTCGGCGGTGTCAGATGCCGCGCCGTTCACCTTGCCCATCGGGTCAAAGTAATCGGCCTTGATGCCATAATCGGCCACAGCTCCGCGTGCAAAGCCGATGGCCTGCCGGTTCAGAGCGATCATCCCCCGGTCGTCACCATGGCCTGCGTAGTCATCCGAAGTCAGTTCATGCGGCAGGTCGATCATGAAACCCGAATTGCGGCCCGATGCCCCTTCGGCAAGCCGTGAGGCCTCTAGCACAGCGATTTTCAGCGCCGGGTCCAGTTCACGCAACCGACGGGCGGCGGCAAGGCCGGCAAAGCCAGCGCCGATGATCGCCACATCAACCGTCTGGTCACCCGGCAGCGGCACAGGTGCGGGCTGCCCGGGCAGTACGGCAGACCAGGCCGCAGGGCCTTTGTGCACAGGGGTGCGGCGGGCCTCATATCGGGTCATCTCGGTCCTCATCTTGTGGCAAGCCCGGGCAGCGGCCAAAGCCGTTCAGGCCATGGTGCAAGGCATCATTGGCCAGTGTCGGGGCAGTAGGCAAGGCAGCGGTCAGCCCGCCTCTTGCGGTAAGTCTGCAAAGCGGATCGGTCATTTCCGGCAGGATGGACCCGACTTCCGCCATGGCCGCCCGAAGCGCGACCGTGGCGGAAGGGATATTACCTGCGCCGGGAAAGCCGACCTGTCCCATCAGTCAACGGCTTCGTCCGTGTCATCGGCCAGATCGACCCAGATGGTCTTTACCTGGGTGTATTGGTCGTGGGCGTGGATGCCGTTGTCGCGGCCACCAAAACCAGACTGCTTGAACCCGCCGAAGGGGGTAGAGATGTCGCCCTCGCCAAACGAATTCACCGTGACGGTCCCTGCGCGCAGCGCACGGGCTCCGCGCAGGGCACGCTTGATGTTGGCGGTAAAGATGCTGGCGGCAAGGCCGTATTCGGTGTCGTTTGCCAGCGCGATGGCTTCATCAAAACTGTCCACCGTCAGGACCGACAGCACGGGGCCAAAGATTTCCTCGCGTGCCTGTTTGGCGTCGCGCGGAACATCAAGAATCGTCGGCTCGACAAAGCCCTCGCTGGCCTTGCCGCCAAGGATGACTTTCGGGCCTTTCTCAAGATAGCCCGCGACCTTGTCGAAATGCGCTTTCGAGACCAGCGCGCCGACGCGGTTCGTCGGGTCCAAGGGGTCGCCCATCGGCCATTCGCGGGCGTGGGCGACGATGCGTTTCAAAAGCGCGTCCTTCACGCCTTTCTGCACGATCAGCCGCGATGAGGCAGAGCAGTTCTCGCCCATGTTCCAGAAGGCACCGTTGACGATATGGGCGGCAACGCGGTCGAGGTTTTCGGCATCGTCAAGGACAACGGCGGGGTTCTTGCCGCCCATCTCCAGCGTGACTTCCTTGAGGTTGGATTCCGCCGCATAGCGCAGAAAACGCCGCCCGGTCTCGGTGCTGCCCGTGAAGGAAACGGCATCAATGTCCATGTGGCGACCGATCGGTTCGCCAACCTCTGGCCCGGTGCCGGGGACGACGTTGAAGACACCTGCAGGAATGCCCGCCTCCATCGCCAGTTCGGCCATGCGAAGGGCGGTCAGCGGGGTTTCCTCGGCCGGTTTCACGATGACCGAGCAACCGGCGGCCAGTGCCGGGCCGATCTTCCAGGCAAGCATCAGAAGCGGGAAGTTCCACGGCAGGACAAGGCCCACAACACCCACGGGTTCACGCAGGATCATGGCGATGTGGTTGTCCGAGGCAGGGGCGACCTGATCGTAGATCTTGTCGATCAGCTCGGCGTGCCAGGTCAGGCAGTTGATCGTCTCGGGCACGTCAACCTGTTCACAATCGTAGATCGTCTTGCCAGAATCGAGGCTTTCCAGCACGGCCAGTTCGTGGGCGTTGCGCTTGACCAGTTTCGCCAGCTTGATGAGGGCTTCCTTGCGGTCGCGTGGATGAAGGCGCGACCAGCGGCCGTCTTCAAAGGCATCGCGGGCTTTTACCACGGCGACGTCCACATCCTGTGGTCCGCAGGCGGCGACCTTGGCCAGCACTTCGCCCGTTGCAGGGTTGACCGTTTCAAAGGTCTTGCCTGCGATGGCAGGGCGGAAATGGCCGTCGATGAAGGCCTGGGTTGGAATGGACAGACCGGCGGCGATGGCCTTGTATTCTTCGGTGGTCAGCAGGCTCATCTGTTCACTCCGCAACGATCTGGGCGATGGTGGCTTTCAATACGCGCACGGTCTGTTCCAACTGGCGCTTGTCGTCCTTGTTCAGCGGCTTCAGGGGCGGGCGCGGTGGGCCTGCGTATTGGCCCATCATCTCGCAGCCATGCTTGATGCACTGGATGAACTTGCCGCCCTGTTCAAGAACGCGCATCAGCGGCATCAGCGCCGACATGATACGGCGGCCCTTGTCGAAATTGCCCTCGATGGCGCAGGCCTTGTAAAGCGCCAGGTGCTCGGCGGGCAGAAAGTTCGATCCGCCACAAACCCAGGAACGGGCACCCCAGGCGAAGAATTCCAAGGCCTGATCATCCATGCCGCAAGACATCTGGATATGCGGATAGTCGCGGGCCAAGAGATGAACGCGGTTGATATCGCCCGAGGATTCCTTGATGGCGCAGAAGTTGCGGCTGCGGCCCACACGGTCCAGAAACTCTTCGCCCATGTTGATGCCCATGCGGCCGGGGTAGTTGTATAGCATGATGGGCAGGTCTGCCGCGCGGTCGATGGCTAAAGCATTCAGCGCATTTTCGCGTTCGGTCGGCACGGAATAGGGCGGGCTGCCCACAAGGATCGAATCCGCCCCGATCTTGGTGGCATGTTCGGCCATGATGACCGAGTCCTCCAGCCGGATCGCCACCGTGCCAAGCATCAGATGCACCCGGCCCCTGGTCACGTCACGGGCAAGGCTAGCCATTTCAAGGCGCTCCTGCATCGACTGGGCGTAATATTCGCCGGTCGAACCACCATTGATGATGCCATGAACACCCGATGCGATCAGGTATTCCAACTGCGCGACAAAGGCGTCGTGGTCGATGCTGCCGTCCTCACGATGGGGCGTGATGGCGGGGGTGTAGATGCCTTCGAACTTCATGAGGCTCCTCGTATCATGGCTGCTCCGGGCGCGCGGCCCAGGGGAATATTGATGCTTTCGGGGGTGACGAAGCTTTCGATCTGGGCACGCGACAGCTCCCAGTGCGCCACGGCCAGATCGGCGGCGGCATCGGCATTTCCGGCTTCGATCAGGTCGATGAACTGGTCGTGCTGGTCGGCGGCAAGCTCGCGTTGCGGGGCAAGGTGCAGCTTGCGGGGGTTGTAGAAGGTCATCCCGATGCGGGTATGATCGATCAGCAGGCGGCGCAGGCTGGGCGTCAGATACTCGTTATCCGCCATTTCGCCGATGATCGAATGGAACCGCTCGTTGCCCAGTGCCCGCTCGGCCGCGTCGCCGGATTTGATCGCCTGACGGAACGCCCATTGGCATTCCTTCAGTTTCATGACCTGCGCGGGCGTGGCGTTTTCAGCCGCAAGGCGCGTGGTTGCCGCATAGATCATCGGGGCGGCCACAAAAAAGTTGCGCAGCGTCTTGTGCGACATGGGGGCCACCTGCGCGCCACGGTTCTCATGCAGGACCAGATAGCCCTCACCGGCAAGCTGGCGCAGAACCTCGCGCAGCGGAGGGCGGGAAATCCCATAGATTTCTGCTAGTTCCGTCTCGTCCAGATAGGCACCCGGTTCCAATGCCTCGGTCAGAACCTTGCGGCGCAGGTCCTCGATGCACTGGGTCTTCTTGCTACGGGAATCGGTATCCAACGGTTCTCTCCTGCCTGCCCCGGTGAGGCGTCACCGTGAATCAGGTAGCCTGCTTTCCGTGTAGTCTAACAAAATACATATTGTCTACATTAAAATATTATGGTTGTAGTTTGGAAATCGGGAGGAGAGATTCTGCATGGCCGAAACCCGCGAGGACGTGATCCGCTGCGAAGGAATCTGGAAGATCTTTGGCGACAAATCTCGCCAGGCGATGGAGGCGGTACGGTCCGAAGGCCTGTCGAAAACCCACATCCGTGACAGGTTCGACTGTGTGGTCGGCGTGCAGGACGCAAGCTTCACCGTTGGGCGAGGCGAGATCTTCTGCATCATGGGGTTGTCAGGGTCGGGCAAGTCCACCCTCATCCGCCACATCAACCGGCTGATCGAACCGACGTCGGGCGCGGTCTATATCGAGGGTGAGAACGTCAACGCGATGAATGCCGAGACGCTGCGCCGCTTGCGGGCAGAAAAGATCGGCATGGTCTTTCAATCGATGGCGCTGATGCCGCACCGGACGGTGCGCGACAATGTGGCGTTTTCGCTGGAGGTGCGCGGCGTCTCGGATACCGAGCGGGCAAGAGTTGCGGCGAAGGCCATCGAGATGGTGGACCTGACGGGATGGGACGCGAAATACCCCGACGAGTTGTCGGGCGGAATGCAGCAGCGTGTGGGATTGGCCCGGGCGCTGGCGGCAGACCCCACGATCCTGTTGATGGATGAACCCTTCTCGGCGCTGGACCCCCTGATCCGTCGGCAGTTGCAGGGCACGTTCATGGAACTGTCGGCGGAACTGCACAAGACAACGGTCTTTATCACCCATGATCTGGACGAGGCGATCCGCATCGGCGACCGCATCGCGATCATGAAGGACGGCGTGCTGGTTCAGATCGGTACGCCAGAAGAGATCGTGACAGAGCCGGCAGATGAATATGTCGCCGAATTCGTGGCGGGGATTTCCAAGCTGGATCTGGTCACGGCGGCGCGGATCATGCAGCCCATTGCAGCCTATGTGCAGGCGAATGGTCCGCAAGACACCTCTGGCTGGCCGGTCGGCAGGCCAGAACACAAGCTGAACGAGCTGGTGGACCTTGCCGTCGGCACCGACCACCCGATCCTCATCGTGGCCGAGTCCGGCCCGATCGGCGTGGTTACAAAGCGCGCGCTGCTGCGCGGTATTCAGGGACGTGACGAAGAGAGGGCTGCCTGATGGCTGACAAGAGCTTTGACTGGCTGAACCCCTTTGCCTCCATCGATCTGGGCATCGCCTCTTGGGCGGACGGGATCAAGCAGTGGGCAATTTCCAATCGCGAGATGATCCAGCCGATCAAGCGGTTCTTTGAATCGGTGATCGTGGGAATTGAAAGCGCGCTTCACGCGGTGCCGCCGCTGGTGATGCTGGTGATTGTTGCGCTGATCGCCTGGCAGGCGGCAGGGCGAAGGGCGGCGATCGTGGTTGGGTCTTGCCTTTTGGTGCTGGGCCTGCTGGCGCCAGAGGCCTGGGGCCTGGCGATGACCACGCTGGCGATTGTCACCGCCTCGGTAATCTTGTGCGTGCTGATCGGGCTGCCGCTTGGGGTGCTGGCCGGCAAGAGCGACAGGTTCGAGGCCTTCATCCGCCCGGTTCTGGACACGATGCAGACCATCCCCGCCTTTGTCTATCTGGTGCCGGTGGTGATGATGATCGGCATTGGCAACGTCTCGGGTGTGATCGTCACGATCATCTTTGCCTTGCCGCCTCTGGTCAGGCTGACCTCGCTGGGTATCCGGGGGGTGAACCCATCCGTGGTCGAGGCCGCGCGCGCTTTTGGCGCATCTCCGGGGCAGATCTTGCGCAAGGTCGAGCTGCCGCTGGCAACGCCGACAATTCTGGCAGGGCTGAACCAGACGATCATGCTGTCCCTTTCGATGGTCGTCATCGCCTCGATGATTTCCGTCAAGGGGCTGGGCAACGAGGTGCTGCGCGCCATGGGGCGGCTGGATGCCGGCAAGGCCATCGTCGGCGGACTGGGCATCGTGATGCTGGCCATCGTTCTCGACCGCATCAC
>CALRKX020000047.1:0-10548 GCA_943368305.1 Erythrobacter sanguineus | reverse complement strand
CCTGCACCGCAAACAGGCTGCCCAGCGTCACGATCAGCGACGGCACCGCCGTGCGGATCACCATATAGCCGTTGATAAGGCCGACCAGCACGCCAAAGCCCAAGGCCACCGCGATGCCCAGCCAGATCGGCAAGCCGTAATGGCCCGAGATGACCGCCGTGGTCATCGCACCAAACGGCACCATCGCACCGACCGAAATGTCCAGCTCTCCGGCGATCATCAGCAAACCGACCGGAATGGCGATGATGCCAAGGTTTGCCGCCACGTTCAGCCAACTCGACATGCCCGCAGGCTTCAGAAAGGTCAGGCCGCCAAAGACGGCAAAGAACAGCAGCACGGCGACAAGCCCAAGGAAGGCGCCGGCTTCGGGGCGGCGCAGCAGGCCACCGACCGAGGAGTTGCGGATCATGGGCTTCCCCCAAAAATGCAAGGACAAGGGTGAATCCGGCCCGCGCAAAGCACAGGCCGGAAGGTCAGGCTCAGCGCGCGCCCTTCTGGACGCCGACAAGCGTGGCTTCGATATTAGCCGCATCCACGATGCCCGGCCCGGTCAGCACCGGAAAGGTCGGCAACGAGGTGCCAAAGTCGATGGCAGAGGCCAGAACCGACACCGACAGGAACCCTTGCAGATAGGGTTGCTGGTCGATGGCGAAGGTCTGGGTGCCCGCCTTGATCCGGGCCAGCCCCGCTTCGTTCATGTCGAACGACGCCAGCGATACCTTGTCTGCCCGGCCCGATTGCGAAATGCCGATGGCGGCAGAATCCGCGTCACCCGCCGAAATGGTGATCACGCCGTCGATGGTCTCATCCTTCAGCAATTCGGCCTTGATCGCCTCGGCCACCGCCGTCGCATCGCCGAACGAAGTCGTCGGCAGCGGCAGTTGCGTCGATGCGCCGCCGCCTGCCGTGATGGCATCGGCCACCCCCTTGCAGCGCGCCTCGGTGTTGGTGGCACCGGGCAATGTGTTCACACACAGCACGTTCTTTTGCCCGTGTTTGGCGAAATACTCGCCCCCGGCAACGCCCGCCGGATATTCTTCGTTGCCGATATAGTTGATGGCCCCCAACTCATGCGCCTTGTCGGCGCCGCCCGCGTTCATCAGGATCACGGTGATACCGGCGGCAATCGCGTCCTTGATGGCGGGATCTTCAGCCTCTGGCACCCAGTTCGGGATGACCAGCCCATCGACATCCTGGCTGATCGCGGTGCGGATCAGTTGCACGACATCGGGGGCAAAGTTGTCATAGTTGACCAGCCGCAGATAGTTCACCGTGCCGCCATTGGCCTCTACCGCCGGGCGGGCATCATCGATGCCCTTCTTGATCTTGTTCCAGAAGGCGTCGTCGTTCGACCCGCCGATCACGGCAATGTCGGCAGCGGCGGCGGCGGCGGCAGATGCCACCAGCGTCGTCGTGGCCAGCGCCCATGCAAGGGTTTTCATCAGGTTCATTCGGGGTCTCCTCCCTGTTCGCGTCTTGATGACGGCGTTAGATTCTGGGCAGCGCATGGCAGGCCCCAGCCTCCTCGCCAGAGCATGCACGGTAGTTTCCGGGGGGGGTCAGTTGCGGGCCGCCTTGGCGTTCATCCGCGCTTTCTTTTTCTCGAACCGCGCGGTCATCCGCGCTTCGCCTTCTTTTGTGCCGTCGTGCCAGTAGCCAAACCACTTATCCAAGGGGATCAGCCCGTCACCGCCATAATTCACCTCGAAATACTTGTGGTGCAGGTAGTGGGCATAGGCGTGGGTATCGAGCGGCGTTTCCGGCGTGACCTCCAGCTTGTCAAAGCCGATATGGCCGTTTACCGCGCCAAACCCCGCCAGATGCAGTTGGTACATCGCCAGCAGCGGGTTCGATGGGATCAGCAGGTGCCAGAACGCAACCGCGTGATACAGAAACCCTTCCACCGGATGCATCGACAGGCTGGACCAAGGGCTGGGATTGACCGAGTTGTGGTGAACCGAATGGATCCATTTATAAAGGATCGGCACATGGATCAGGCGGTGTATGCAGAAGAAATGCACCTCGTGGATCGCCGGGCTGATCAAGGCCAGAACCACCAGCCATGGCCAATAGGTCTGCCACGGCAGCCAGGTGGCCCAAGTGTTGGCAAAGGCCCACAGAAACAGCACCTCGACCAGTGTCCACAGCGGGATAGAGATGAAGAAAGACCGCAGAAAGTTGTCGATGTTCTGGCTTTTGAACCAGAACACGTCCGAAGGCTGATCGGCCGGGAATTTTCCGTTGTATTTGAAACGGGTGCCCTGTTTGCGCTTCACATACCAAAACAGCTCTACCGAACCGTAAAAGACAAAGATTGCCGCAGCATTCACCGCGTAAAGCCACAGCGCCCAGCCCCAGGACAGGGTTTTCAGCACTGCGACATCAGGCACGACGAAGAACCACCACAACAGTGCCGTCGTCAGGTGGAATGCGTTCCATGGCCACAGATATTCCGGCACCCAAGCCAGCACCTTCGGCACGCTCAATGGTCGGACCCAAAAGGGCGGCAGTTCAAGGCGGGCACTCGGGGCCCAATCGCCACGCTTGTTCCGGATGCCGAATTTCAGATCGTCCATCATCGCCTTCCCCTGCCGCTCACTGGGGGTTCCGGATGGCATAAGGCCTTGGCCCGCAGGATACGTCCCCCGGTGCCGGGGCGCTGTGCCCCCTCCTTGATGCTTTCGAAACCGTCTTTCTGTTGGCGACGGGACTCAGCGGTCATGTCCGTCGCAACGAGGAGAGATAAGCGCCTTGACGCAGATCAAATCAAGCCGCCATGATGTGTTAAACACAAGATCGTATCATACATATCTGATCATCAGATAAATGATATGAAACATATCAGGATAGACATGCGCCGCCCCACCATACCGGATCTTGCAGAAGCGGCAGGCGTTTCCATCGCCACCGTGAACCGCGTCCTCTCTGGTGCGGTCAATGTGCGCCTTGCCACCCGGGAAAGGGTTCAGCAGGCGGCCGAGGAGATGGGCTTTTACGGTGTAGGCAGCATACAGGCCCGCGTCGCGGCCGCGCGTCCCCGTCTGCGTTTCGGGGTGCTGTTGCTGCAACCGCATCGACCGTTCTACCAAAACGTCGCCCGCGCCCTGAAAGATGCGGCTGCAGGAACCGTCGGCGTGGAAGTCGAGTTGCGGATCGATTTTCTTGAAGACCTCTCGCCCCAGAACATTGCCGCGCGCGCCCTGGATATGGCCAGCTCTTGCGATGCCGTCTGCGTGACGGTCGCCGTGCATCCGGTCGTGACACAGGCGCTGGAAACCATTCAGGAGCAGGGCATCCCCGTCTTTGCCCTGATTTCGCAGATTTCGGTCACGGGGCAGATTTCCTACATCGGCCTCGACAACTGGAAGGTCGGGCGCACCTCGGCCTGGACTTTCGCCAACATTTGCAAGTCGCCCGGCAAGATCGGCATCCTTATGGGAAATCCACGCTACCGGAACCAGGAGATGAACGAGGCGGGATTCCGGTCCTACTTTCGCGAACACGCACCAAACTTTACCTTGCTGGAGCCGATCTCTACCTTTGAATCCGCCGCCGTGGCGCAGGAGATGACCGAGAAACTGCTGGCCGACCACCCTGATCTGGCGGGACTGTATATCTCTGGTGGCGGAATCAGCGGCGCGCTTGCCGCCTTGCGCGCCAGCGGCAGGGTGGGTTCGATCGTGGTCGTGGGCTATGATCTGACCGACGTCACGCGCGCAGCCCTCCTTGACGGAGCGATGACCCTGGTCATCTCGCATCCCCTTGCACGGCTCGCACGAGAGGCCATCGACGGGATGATCCGCGCCTGCAACGCCCCGGGCAGCAATCAGACAAGCATCGCGCCGTTCGAGATTTATACACGGGAAAACATATGAAGTGGTGTCTGGCCCCGCTTTGCCCTTAACTGCTGCCATGACACCAGATGACCGCGCCTTTCTGACAGACCTGTTCCAAAATGCGGTTGCTGCCGCCGATCCTCGGTTGGCCCTGGCTGGCCATTTGCCGATGCGACCAAAGGGCCGAACGGTCGTGGTCGGTGCCGGAAAGGGCGCGGCGCAATTGGCGGCCGCGTTCGAACAGCTGTGGGACGCCCCGCTGCAAGGGGTGGTCGTCACGCGATACGGCTATGGCTGCCCGACGCAACGAATTCAGGTGCTGGAGGCGGCGCATCCCGTGCCGGATTCTGCCGGGCTGGTGGCCAGTGCCGCATTGATTCGTGCGGTGCAGGGTCTGACGGCGGACGATCTGGTGGTGGCGCTGATCTGTGGCGGCGGGTCTGCCTTGCTGCCCTGTCCGCCCGGCGATCTGACGCTGGCGGACGAGGCCGCGTTGAACCGGGCGCTTCTCGCCTCTGGCGCGCCGATTTCGGTGATGAATGCGGTCCGAAAACAGGTTTCGTCGATCAAGGGCGGACGGCTGGCGGCGGCGGCATTTCCGGCCAAGGTGGTGTCGCTGGTGGTGTCGGATGTGCCCGGCGACGAGCCTGCGCAGGTCGCCTCTGGCCCGACGGTCCCCGATTCCACCACCCGGGCCGCGGCCCGCGCGATGGTACAAAGCTGGCGCATCGACCTTCCGCCCAAGATTGCAGACTGGTTGAAGGGCGATCTGGGGCTGGCACCTGATCCGGCTGAATTGGCCTTTGCCCGAAACGAGGTTCATGTCATCGCCTCGGCCCGCCTTTCGCTGGAGGCGGCGGCGGCGCGGGCGCAGGCGGCGGGCATCCCGGCCGTCATCCTGTCCGATGCGATCGAGGGAGAGGCCCGCGATGTCGGCCGCGTCCATGCCGCCATGGCCCGCGAGGTGGCGCTACGCGACCGCCCCTTTGCGCGCCCGGTGGTCCTGCTGTCGGGAGGTGAGACGACGGTAACCTTGCGACACAACGGACGCGGCGGGCGCAATGGCGAATTCCTGCTGGCCTTTGCCATGGCCACCGAAGGCATCGGCCTTGCCGCCCTTGCTGCCGATACCGATGGCATCGACGGAACCGAGGCGAATGCCGGTGCCTTTGCCGATGGCGACACGGCCAGACGCTTGCGTGCCCTTGGCCATGATCCGGCGGCGCTTCTGGCCGGGAACAATTCTTACACCGCGTTTCAGACGCTGGACGATCTGTTCACGCCCGGACCTACGGGAACGAATGTTAACGATTTTCGGGCCATCCTGATCCGGTAATCGGGGTGTCAGGTGGCCAATGCGAACCAAACGCTGGCGCGGCGGGCATCATGCCTTGTGCGGTGGCATGCTGGCTACGGTTACGCGATCGCTCTTTCCGGGCCAGGAAGCTGAGCGCGACTTTCGAAAAGCCTCAGCTTCAAACGAAACGATTTCTGATAGAGCGAAGAGCTTTCAGCACGGTTTCGTGCCACCATTCAGCAGGTGTGAAAAATTGCCGAAGCCATCGTCAAACGGCGCGAGTCACCCGTTGAGCTCCCCCCCGGGAATCGGACAGTGACGTAAACCACGATCTGACGTCTTGAGGGGGCGACGTTAGGCTTGAGTTGTAGTGCGAGAGGTAAAACGCGTTCCGATCCACGCCGTGTAGGGAATTGCGCAGATGATCCGGCGATGACCGTGCGCAGCGGCATGCTCCAACGCAAACCCCATGGATGCCAGTGTTTTCCTCCTCCGGTTGGCACGGTCAGGGTAAAGGCTTGCAGCGTGCGTCGTATCAGCGGCGGAAGTCGGCGCGCCGCACATCGGGAGCGGATGTTCATTCTGGCCCACGCCGACCTTCAAGAGTCAGGGCAACCGGGCCTGCATTCAGCTGAGCCCCGAGACTGGGTTGGTGTTCAAGAACGACATGAACCAGACGGGCAGCCAGGTGGGGTTGAAGAACGCGGCCCTGTCCTGGACGCTGATGCGGGTAATGATGCTGGCGGCGGGCTGGACGGTGCGGCAACCGAACTCTTCCCACCGATGCCGGGTGACCTTGTTGAATGGGGAAAAACTCTCGGACGGTCTCCTGGGCTTAAACCCGGAATTCACCGACTGGGTGATGGGGTGGCCACCTGGCTGGACCGATCCGCTGCGGCCGGTAACGGGGTGGTCCCGCTGGCTGCGGCCAGGGCGTGGAGGATGTTGAAGGGGGAGTTAGAGCGGGCGTGATGCGCGCGGGCCGGGAAGCCGGCCCGACAGCAGCGCTAAGAATTTTTTCGTGCAGAAGTTAGTCCGCCGCAACAGTGGCGCATGCTGTGTGGGGGACTGATGTTTGGCTGAATCGGTGGCGCTGGGAAACCGACCCACTCACTCCGCGATAATTTTTCGTGCAGAGGTTAGTCCGCCGCTGTGCGGAACCTAGTCCGCCGCAGCACTAACTGCGTGACTTTTTTGAAGAAATGGCGGACCCGGAGCGATTCGAACGCCCGACCCTCAGATTCGTAGTCTGATGCTCTATCCAGCTGAGCTACGGGTCCGTCTTGAGGGGGCATTTAGCGGGCTGCGCGGGGGATGGCAAGGGCCAAACCGCAGATCTTTTCAGCCAGCGACTTCACCACCTTTCGGCAAGCGGATCAGGAACTCGGTTCCTTCGGCGTCGCTGCGGGCAAGATCGAGGCGACCGCCGTGGCCGCGGATCAGTTCGGCGGCGATGGCAAGGCCAAGGCCGGTGCCACCCTTGCGTGCGCCGCCCTGAAACGCCTCGAACAGATGGTCGCGGGCCTTTTCAGGCAGGCCGGGGCCGCTGTCACCAACGCGAATCCAGAACTCATCGGCATCTTCGCCAGCCGAAACCTCGATGGTGCCGGGGTTGCCAGTAGCCTCAATCGCCTGACGGGCGTTGCGGATCAGGTTGGACAGAACGCGGTAAAGCTGTTCGGAATCGGCGGTGATGCGCAGATCTGGCGGCACTTCGATCAGGCACGAAACCGCGTTGCCTTCCGCCAACCCCTCGGCTTCGGCAACCTCTTCGGCAAGTTCGGCCAGGGCAAGGGGGCGCAGGGCCGGGGCCGCTTCTTCGGCCTTGCCGAAGGTCAGCGTCGATTCGCACAAGGCCACCGCCCGGCTGATCGACGCGACCAGCTTGGGCGCCGAGCGGGCAACAGCAGGATCAGCGCTGCTTTCCATCCGGTCGGCGAACAATTGCGCCGTGGTCAGGATGTTGCGCAGATCATGGCTGATCTTGGCGACCGCCCCGCCCAGTTGGGCCAGCCGCTCTTTTTGCCGCAAGCTGCCGGTCAGTTGCTGCTGCATCCTCTGCATCGCCTCTTCCGCCTCACGCAGTTCCTCGACCTGGGCGGTGGGGGCGATGACGCGCCGGGCATCTTCGGGCGCTTCGGCATAGGCGGCCATGTGCTGCGACACGCGCCGGATCGGCACGACGATCAGGCGCTGCACGGCAAGAAACAGCAACAGGGCGGTCACTGCCGAAATCAGCGCCGACAGAATCAGGATGCGGCCGCCATAATCGAACATCGCCGCGCGCAAGGGCGCCTCGTCCATGGTGATTTCAATCAGCAGTCCGGCCTTTTGCACCGGATTGCCGATGACACGGATGATGTTCTCGCGGCTGTCGAACAGACAGGCGAAGGAATCGTGGATCAACTGCCACGGCCCGGCTTCGCGTAGGTCATAGGTTGCGACGATGGGGCGCGGGATGGGCGAGGAAAGGACCAACTGGCGCACCTCGTCACGCCGCAGCACGACGTTATAGACTTCGGCATTGGCCAGCAGTTCCCTTTCCAGATCGGGAGAGACCATATCGGCCGCAGCCAACTGCGCGAGCGAGGCAATCTGTGCCTTTTCCAGCCGGTTCATCAGGAAATCGGCGCGATAGCGCGCAATCGACGGCACGAAGATCAGCACCTCGGCCAGCATGACAAAGGCGACGGTCAGGATCAGAAACCGCCCCGAGAGGGTGTTGAGGAAACGCCCTCGCCCCGCTGTCAAACCTGCCCCCATCGTTGCGGCGCAAAACACGCCGTTTGTTATACGCGCGGCACGGGCGGTTCCGTCTGCAACCAAGTTCCCGCCCAATGGGATCAGGGCAAAACCCGCTGAACCAGCCGCACCATGCGCTTGAGTGCAGGATTATCAAAGAGTTTGGCCGAGAAATAGGCCCCTGCCACTCGTTTGGCGGTTTCTGCCCGCGTGGGATAGGGCAGAACCAGCCCGGCGACTGCCGACAGCTTGATCCGCTGCGCAATGGCCAGTTGCCACAGCGCAAGCTGATCGCCCGCGCCGGGGCCGACAAGCGTGACCCCGACCGGGCGGCCTGCGACGGCCATGACCTTGACGAAGCCCTGCGGCGCGGCTTCGGTCAGGGCGCGGTCATTGCGGGCGTAGGGTTCGGTCAGGACCGTCAGGCGACCGCCATAGATGGCCCGCGCCGCGGCTTCGGTCAGGCCGGTTTGCGCCAGCTCTGGGTCGGTATAAGTCACGCGCGGCACCTGTTGCGGCGCGCGGGTGGGCAGCGCCAGCAGCGCCTGACGGATGACCACCCCCGCATGGGCCCCGGCAAGATGGGTGAACTGCCCCTGCCCTGCGGCATCGCCCACCGCATAGACCCGCCGGTTCGTGACGGAACGCAGATTCGGACCCACGTTTATCCCCCGGTCATCGCAGGCGATGCGCCCGGCGGACAGATTCAAGGCCTCCAACGCAGGCTTGCGGCCGGTGGCCGCCAGAAGATGGCTGGCCAATATCACCGAACCGTCATCAAGAACCGCCTCGATCTGGTCACCAAGGCGGCGCAGACGCACCACGCCAACACCGCTGCGCAAATCCACCCCTTCGGCCTGCAATGTGGCCAGAATGGCAGCGGCGGCCTGCGGGTCTTCGCGCGATAGGGCCACTTGCGGCTCTACCACGGTGACCAGACTGCCAAGGCGGCGAAATGCCTGCGCCATCTCGCAACCGATCGGGCCGGCACCAAGGACCATCAGATGCCGGGGCAGTTCGCGCAGTGTGAACAGCGTCTCATTGGTCAGGACCGGCACGGAATCGATGCCCGGAAGAGCAGGAACCACGGGGCGCGAGCCGGTCGCGATGACAAAGCGTCGGGCGCGAATGCGGCGGTCTGCCACCTCAACCTCGCGCGGCGAGGTGAAGTTGGCCCAGCCGCGCAGAACCGTGACGCCCAGCCCTTCGAACCGCTCTTGGCTGTCATGCGGGGCGATGGTGGCAATGGTGGCGGCGACATGCGCCATGACCGCCGGAAAATCGACTGCGGGTTCGCAAGGTGCAATGCCAAGGCCGCCGCTGCGGGCAAGATGGGCATGATGGGCCGCCGCAATCAGAGCCTTGGACGGAATACAGCCATGGTTTAGACAATCGCCCCCCATTTCGCCGCCTTCGATCAAGACGACCCGCGCGCCCATTTGCGCCGCACCCGCCGCGACCGACAACCCGCCCGCCCCGGCACCGATGATGCAAAGGTCGGTTTTCATGCGCTCCATCACCCCTCCTTGCCGCGCCGGACCAGCATCGGCACCAGCGACAGCGCGGCCAGCAAGGCCAGGGGCACCACCACCCGGGCAGAGGCAAGCACCGTAAGATCAGGTTCGCCACCCGCAGCCAGAGCCCCCCCCAAACCCTGCCCCAGCGAGGTGAGAATAAGCGCGCCGGGAATGATGCCCAGCGCGGTCGTCACGATGAAAGGCCAAAGCCGGATGCCCGCGAATGCCGGCAGCAGATTTGCCACGAAAAAGGGCACCACCGGGGCCAGGCGCATCGCCAGCAGCACCCACCACGGGTTGCGGTTCAACCCGGCTATCAACCGCGCGGGCGCCCCGTTCCCCTGTGCCAGCCTGGCTGCCACTTCGGCCCCCAGCCCGATGCGGACCGCCAGAAAGATCAGCGTCGCGCCAATCGTCGCCGCGCCGACATTGTAAAACACCCCCGGGAACAGGCCAAACATCAACCCGCCGGTCAGCGTGGCCAGTGTCGCCCCCGGCAGCGACAGCGCGACGATGGTCACATAGACTGCCATGAACAGCAGCACGGCAAAGGCATAATGCTGATCGCGAATCGCCGCCAGCCGCGCGGCATGGGCCGTGATCGCGCCGGGGGCCAGCGCATCGCGGAAAAACAAAAGGCCAGTCACCGCCGCCAGCACCACAAGGATCAGCGGCAAACGGCGCAACAAAGGGTGGCGGCGGTTGATCATTGGGGCAGGATGACCGGCGGCTCTCGTGCTGACCAGCCCCCTCACGCCGGGTTGATGACGGGCAGGTGGGGGCACAAAGCGGAAAATGTTGCCAAAATGCCCGGTTCCCCTCGTTGACAGGGGGGGGGAAGGTCCGTAAAGGACGGGCTTCAAGTTACACGCCCTCGAATCCCTAGCAGGGTTCGGGCAACCCGCTGATGGAGAAGACGCGATGAAGCGCACCTACCAACCGTCCAAACTGGTCCGTGCCCGTCGCCACGGTTTCCGCGCCCGCATGGCCACCAAAGGCGGCCGCCTGGTGCTGGCCGCGCGCCGCGCCAAGGGCCGCAAGGTTCTGTCCGCCTGATGTCTTTCGGGCCTTCCGGCCCAGGGGATGATGCGATGACACCGCCGGAGACACCGGGCCAAGGCCAACAAGCCGAAGCGCCCGCAGCGTCTCCGGCGGT
>CALRKX020000046.1:0-10601 GCA_943368305.1 Erythrobacter sanguineus | reverse complement strand
TCGATCTCGATCCCGGCCAGACGCAGGTCGTCCGAGGCGGCGGCATCGAACACGCCATCGGTGAAGACCAGCTTCAGCCGGTCAATCGCTTCGAACACCGGCGGCTCGTCGCTGTCATCGAACACGGCGGCGGAAACAAGAGGGGCGGTCAGCAACGCGGGGTCGGTATAGCGCCAGTACTCATCGCGCTTGCCAGGCAGGCCCATCGCGGTCAGCCGCGCCAGCGCCTCGGTGCGGGCCGCACCCAGCCAACCGCCTTGCGGCAGGTCAAGCCCGGCGATCCGCGCCGACAGCGCGTCCTGCTTTGCTTGCGGCAATGCCATCATTGCACCTCTGCCAGAAGGTCGGCGTAGCCGTTGTTCTCAACTTCCAGCGCCAGTTCCGGACCGCCGGTCTTGATGATGCGGCCGGCCGCCATGATATGCACCACGTCAGGTTTGATATGGTCCAGAAGGCGTTGATAATGCGTGATGACCAGGAATGACCGCTTGCCGTCGCGCAGCGCGTTCACCCCATCGGACACCAGCTTCATCGCATCGACATCAAGGCCCGAATCCGTCTCGTCCAGGATGCACATCCTGGGTTCCAGAACGGCCATTTGCAGAATTTCGTTGCGCTTTTTCTCACCGCCCGAAAAACCCACATTGACCGGGCGCTTCAGCATGTCGGCATCGATCTTCAGCGTCTTGGCCTTTTCACGCACCAGTTTCAGGAAATCGCCTGCCGACAACTCCTCTTCGCCGCGCGCCTTGCGCTGAGAGTTCAGGGCGGTGCGCAGGAAGGTCATGTTGCCAACGCCCGGAATTTCAACCGGATACTGGAACGCAAGAAACAGCCCGGCCGCCGCGCGCTCCTCCGGCTCCATCTCCAGCAGTTCCGCGCCTTCCAGAATGGCAGAGCCATCGGTCACTTCGTATCCATCCCGGCCTGACAGCACATAGGACAGGGTCGATTTGCCCGATCCGTTCGGCCCCATGATGGCATGCACCTCACCCGGTCCGATGTTCAGGTTGACCCCTTTCAGGATAACCTTGTCCTCTTCTTCAAGTTTGACGTGCAGATTATTGATATTCAGCATAATTTCCTCATTCATCCTGTGCCGGAGGCAACGTCAGCCGACCGAGCCTTCAAGGCTGATCGCAACCAGACTTTGCGCCTCCATGGCGAATTCCATCGGCAGGGCTTGCAGCACTTCGCGGCAGAAACCGTTCACCACCAGCGCCACCGCCTCTTCCTCATCCATCCCGCGGGACCGGCAGTAGAACAGTTGGTCGTCGTCCACCTTGCTGGTCGTCGCCTCATGCTCAACGCGGGAGGTGTTGTTCTTTACCTCGATATAGGGAACCGTGTGGGCGCCGCATTTGTCGCCGATCAACAGGCTGTCGCATTGGGTATAGTTGCGGCTGTCGGTGGCCTTGGGGTGCATCGAGACCAGACCGCGATAGGTGTTCTGCGCCCGGCCCGCCGAAATGCCCTTCGACACGATGCGGCTTTTGGTGCGCTTGCCCAGGTGGATCATCTTGGTGCCGGTGTCGGCCTGCTGGGCATTGTTGGCGATGGCGATGGAATAGAACTCGCCCTGGCTGTCATTGCCGCGCAAAATGCAGGACGGGTATTTCCAGGTGATCGCCGATCCGGTTTCCACCTGTGTCCACATCACTTTGGCCCGGTCGCCCCGACAATCGGCGCGCTTGGTGACAAAGTTGTAGATGCCACCCTTGCCGTTTTCATCGCCCGGATACCAGTTTTGCACCGTGGAATATTTCACCTCGGCATCTTCCAGAATCACGATTTCCACTACGGCGGCGTGCAACTGGTTGGTGTCGCGCTTGGGGGCAGTGCAGCCCTCCAGATAGCTGACATAGCCGCCCTTGTCGCAGATGATCAGCGTCCGTTCAAACTGCCCGGTATTCTCGGCGTTGATGCGGAAATAGGTCGAAAGCTCCATCGGGCATTTGGTGCCCGGCGGGATATATACGAAGGAACCGTCTGAAAACACGGCAGAATTCAGCGTGGCAAAGAAGTTGTCCGATTGCGGCACGACAGAGCCCAGATACTTCTGCACCAATTCCGGATGTTCGCGCACCGCTTCCGAAATGGAGCAGAAAATCACCCCCGCCTTGGCCAGTTCTGCCTTGAAGGTGGTGCCCACCGAGACAGAATCGAACACCGCATCCACCGCCACGCGTCGTTCGCCCTCGGGCGCTTCAACTCCGGCCAGAAGCGCTTGTTCCTTCAGCGGAATTCCCAGCTTGGCATAGGTGGCCAGCAGCTTCGGGTCCACCTCGTCCAGCGACTTGGGCTTGATGTCCATGCTTTTGGGTTTGGCATAGTAATACTGGTCCTGATAGTCGATCTCAGGATAGTGAAGCATGGCCCAACGCGGCTCTTCCATCTTCAACCAGCGCTCATAGGCCGCCAGACGCCAATCCAGCATCCATTGCGGTTCGCCGTTCTTTTCGGAAATCAGCCGAACAATGTCTTCCGACAGGCCCTTGGGCGCATATTCGGTCTCGATCTCGGTTTCCCAGCCGTATTTGTATTTGCCGGCCATGGCATTGACGGTTTCAATCGTCTCACGGTCCACGCCTTCGCGGACTTCAAGCTCGGCGCTTTGTACATCAAGGGCAGCCATGGCTTTTCCTTCCTTTTCGCGGGCTTGCGCCCGAAACTTCATGCCGCACGCGAACGAATGCGGCGGTATTCACGGCACCACGCTTCGGCAAAGCGCAGCACCTGTTCCTCGGTCGTGTCGGGCCCGATGGAAATTCGGATGGCTTGCGCCGCCCGATCCTCATCAAACCCCATCGCCTTCAACACCCGGCTGGCCTTGACCTTGCCGGACGAGCAGGCAGACCCGGCAGAGATCGCAAACCCCGCAAGATCCATTGCCATCACCTGAGTTTCGCCCTTCCAGCCGGGGGCGATCAGGCACAGGGTATTGGGCAGTCGCGGCGCCGATTTTCCGACTGAAATAGTCTCAAATTCCGACGCCGACAATGCTGAGTCTAGAATATTTCTAATCTCGGCCACCCGCTCCCAGACCCCGTTGGCAAGGTCACGCGCGGCGACCTCTGCTGCGGCGGCAAAGCCCGCGACGCCGATGATATTCTCGGTGCCCGCACGGCGGCCCATCTCTTGCCCGCCGCCCTTCAACTGCGCCGCAACGTCCAGACCGCGCCGCAGGATCAAGGCCCCAACCCCCTTGGGGCCGCCCAGTTTATGCGCCGAGATCAGGCCCATATCGCAGCCCAGCCAGTTGAACGCCAACGGCAGTTTGCCAAAGCCTTGGGTCAGGTCGCTGACAGCCAGCCCCTGCGGCAGATCCTGCACCACGCCGGTTTCGGAATTGGCCAGTTGCAGCGCGGCCCGCGCCGGATCGGCCACGGCCACCCGGCCGGCCTGATCCACCGGCAAGCTGCCATCACACCAGGCCGCGACCGAATCGTGTTCAACATCCGCACTGGCCAGCCCGCGCCCGGAACAAGCCAGTGCCGCCGCCTCGGTCGCGCCAGAGGTAAAGACGATATCCGCCCCCTCGGCCCCCAGCGCCGCAGCAATCTTGGCCCGCGACCGCTCGATCAGCGCCTTGGCCGCCCGCCCTTCGGCATGAACCGACGACGGATTGCCAACCAGATCCATCGCCGCCCCCATCGCGGCCCGCGCTTCGGGGTGCAGCGGCGTGGTGGCGTTCCAATCCAGATAGAGACGACTCATTCATCCACCACGCGGAACAGCGCGGGCACCGCCGGGCAGGGTTTCATCTTGTTCGAGATCACCTCGGCCAGCGTGGTCTGGTGCAGGAACACATAGACATGGGCCGAAAGCCCTTCCCACAGCCGGTTGGTCAGGCTTTGCGCCCGGCTTCCCGAAACGGCCCCCGACGCCCCTGCCCCGGCGTGCATGGCGTCGACATTCTCTTCGACCGCCTCCATCACATCGGCAACGCGAATGTCTTCGGGCTTGCGGGCCAGACGGTAACCGCCGCCGGGGCCGCGCACCGCCTCGACCAGACCGGCGCGGCGCAGTTTGACGAACAACTGCTCCAGATACGGCAACGAGATGTCCTGACGGCGCGAAATCTCTGCCAGAGATCGCAGATCATCGCCCTGTGCCAGCGCCAGATCGGCCAGTGCCACCATGGCATATCGCCCTTTGGTCGATAGTTTCATGCGCAAGACACCCCAAAAACATTGACGCCAAAGGCCCCGGCCATTACCTGAAGTCGGCAAGCTGTCCGGGGCATCCTTGGAACGGTTCTAAGTTCTCTGAGCGATTTTGTCAACAATCGCTCACTCATGCAGGCGGAACGAATGCCAGAAGTTATCTTTGCCGGTCCCGAAGGTCGCCTTGAAGGGCGCTATCACCCGCAGAAGGACCGCGATGCCCCCATCGCCATCGTGCTGCATCCGCATCCGCAATATGGCGGCACGATGAACAACAAGGTCGTCTACAACCTGCATTACGCCTTCTACAATCTGGGCTTTACCGTGCTGCGGTTCAACTTCCGCGGCGTCGGGCGTAGCCAGGGCGAATATGACATGGGGATCGGCGAATTGTCCGATGCGGCCTCGGCGCTGGATTATCTGCAATCGATGAACCAGAACTCCAAGCATTGCTGGGTGGCCGGGTTCAGCTTTGGCGCCTGGGTCGGCATGCAGCTTTTGATGCGTCGCCCCGAAATCACCGGCTTTGTTTCGGTGGCCCCCCCGGCGAACATGTATGATTTCAGCTTCCTCGCGCCCTGCCCCTCCTCTGGCCTGATCATCAATGGCACGGCGGACAAGGTGGCACCGCCCAAGGACACGCTGTCTTTGGTGAACAAACTGCATGAGCAGAAGGGCATCACCATCACCCATGAGCAGGTGGAAGGTGCCGATCACTTCTTCAAGGACGAAGAGGCGCATATGAAGCCGATGATCGACACGGTTTCAACCTATGTGAAACGTCGTCTGGGTGAGGTCACGCGCTGATGGGCATTCTGCAAGAGCTGACCGAAAGGCTTGCGCAGGATGTGCTGGATGCGCAGGAAGAATTGGGCGACGACCGCTTTTATGAAAAGGTATCCAAGGTGTTGCTGGATGCCTCGCCCACCACACAAGAGGCCTATATGACGGCCTGCCGCGTGATTTTGGCAGAGCGCAAGGCCCGCAAGTTCCTGGAGGCGAACCTGAAGGCCAAGCGCACCGGCGCTGCCGCTCCGCAGGCGCCCCGGGATGCGGTGGGTCATTGAGCGACCTTGACGCGCAATTTGCCTTTCTGAACGAGGCGGACCGCCTGAAATCGGTCTTGCGCGCCACGACCCTTTGTGACGGGTCGCGGCGCGAGAATTCGGGCGAACATTCCTGGCATCTGGCGCTTTATGCCATGGTGCTGGAGGGTCAGGCTGGTCACGGCGTTGACATCAATCGAGTGATTAAAATGCTGCTGCTCCACGATCTGGTAGAGATTGACGTGGGCGATGTGCCGATCCATTCGGCCAACGGGCAGGCCCATGCCAGTGCCGAAACCCAAGCCGCCGAACAGCGCGCCGCCGACCGTATTTTTGGCCTGTTGCCAGAGGGGCAGGCAAAGGCCTTCCGCGCCCTTTGGGATGAGTTCGAAGCGGCCGCCACCCCCGACGCCCTGTTTGCCAAAAGCCTGGACCGGGTGCAGCCCGTCATGGCCAACCTGCAATCGGGCGGTGGAACATGGGTGACCTATTATGTCACCTATGACCAGTTGGAATCCCGCGTCGGCAACAAGATCGCCAAGGGCGCGCCGGAGGTGTGGGAATGGGTGAAAGCAAAGGCGCGGGTTTGGTTCAAGTAAGCGGCAAAAGCCCGCGACAAATCGGTATACCTTCGCATACCATCTTTCCTGACGGCCCCTTTTCCGCTATGCAGCATCCAGCGAATCCCCCAACCGAAAGGGCATCCTCATGACCAAGATCAAGGTAGCGAACCCCATCGTCGAGATGGACGGCGACGAGATGACCCGGATCATCTGGGACTTCATCAAGAAAAAGCTGATCCTGCCCTATCTGGACGTTGATCTGCTTTACTACGATCTGGGCATTGAAGAGCGTGACCGCACCAACGACCAGATCACCATCGACTCGGCCGAGATGACCAAGAAGGTCGGTGTGGCGGTCAAATGCGCCACCATCACCCCGGACGAGCAACGGGTTGAAGAGTTCGGCCTGAAGCAGATGTGGAAATCACCCAACGGCACCATCCGCAACATTCTGGGCGGCGTGATCTTCCGCGAGCCGATCATCTGCAAGAACGTGCCGCGCCTGGTGCCGGGCTGGACCAAGCCGATCGTCATCGGCCGCCATGCATTTGGCGACCAGTACCGCGCCACCGATTTCCACTTCCCCGGCAAGGGCAAGCTGACGATGAAGTTTGTCGGCGAAGATGGCACCGTGATCGAAAAGGACGTGTTCAACGCCCCGTCGGCGGGCGTGGCCATGGGCATGTATAACCTGGACGATTCGATCATCGATTTCGCCCGCTCTTCGATGAACTATGGCTTGCTCAAGGGCTGGCCGGTGTATCTGTCCACCAAGAACACCATCCTCAAGGCCTATGACGGGCGCTTCAAGGACCTGTTCCAGAAGGTATTCGACGAAGAATTCGCCGATGCGTTCAAGAAGGCCGGCATCACCTATGAACACCGCCTGATCGACGACATGGTGGCCAGCGCGATGAAATGGTCGGGCGGCTATGTCTGGGCCTGCAAGAACTATGATGGGGATGTGCAGTCCGACACCGTGGCGCAGGGCTTTGGCTCTCTGGGCCTGATGACTTCGGTTCTGATGACGCCCGATGGCAAGATTGTCGAGGCCGAGGCCGCCCACGGCACCGTCACCCGCCATTATCGCCAGCACCAGAAGGGGCAGGAAACCTCGACCAACTCTGTCGCGTCGATCTTTGCCTGGACCGGTGGCCTGAAGCACCGCGCCAAGCTGGACGGCAACGACCAACTGGCCCGCTTCGCCAACACGCTGGAAAAGGTTTGCGTGCAGACGGTAGAGGATGGCTGGATGACCAAGGATCTGGCGCTGCTGGTCGGGCCGGATCAGAAATGGCTGTCCACCATGGGCTATCTGGAAAAAGTGGACGAATATCTGAACAAGGCCCTTCAGGGCTGAATTCATCACGATTTCAAGGAATGGGCCGGGAAATCTTCCCGGCCCATTTCATTTGCCCTAACGGGTGACAAGGCCATAGCGGTTGGCATCAAATTTGCCGCGCACAACATAGCCCTGCACGGTGAAACCGCCGCCTTTCAGCGCGACGCAGCTCTTGTCCTGAGACTGGATCGAAACCTGGGTGATGGCCATCCCATTGCCAAGTGTGGCGCTATGAACCACGCCAACCTGATTTCCGCTGCGATCCACCAGCGGATAGCCATTCAACGCGGTCGTGTTGCCAGCCTTGCTGGCGCAGGGCAACCTTTTGGGCACGACGGGTGGCGTTGCAGAGGTGGTAGAAACCGCAACCGCCCCAGGCACAGTGCCCGGCGTCGTTCCGGTGGGTGTGGTCGTTGAGCAGTTTCCGACGCAGGCAGATACCGCCGTAGAGCCGCCAACACCGACGGACACATCGGCAACTGTTCCGCCCGAACTGCCAACGGTTGCAGAGGCGCCGACAGCATCACCGACCGACACATCCGCCGAGGCGACACTGCCACCGCCGATGGAAGCACCTGCCGAAATACCGCCAATCTCAGCCCCGATCCCCAGACCACCCCCAAGCGGGCCGGCAGCAACAGGGGCCGCAAGAATGGCAGCCAATGGCACAACCGCGGCAATATTTTGAAAGGTGCGGGTCGTTACGTTGAAATCAAACATACTAACCTCTTTCAATTAGAGGCCGACAAAGCACATGCACCAATTCGGTACACCAGGCAGCAAAGCCGACCAGAGCACCCCCACATGAAAAAGGATAATCACAGTCAGGAAAAAATCAATATCTTAGACAGATGTTATCCCGGCAAAGATCGGCGGACCCTTTAATAAGAATCCGCCGAAACCACCGCTTCATTAACCCTATATTATCACAATAGTGGATCACGCGGCTGCAAGATCAGCCCGTGAGCCCCGATATCACTCAAAAGATGAGCGTTCAGGTCGCGCAGGTCTGGCGGGCGCGCTTTGCGGAACCGGCCACGCAGCAGCGCAACCACCGCAGCGGTCAGAACCTTGCCCGCGCCATGCGCGGCAAGAACGGCATCAATCGAAGGAAGCGGGCGCAAAGCAACCCGAGAGTCATCATAGGTCATTGGAATTCCGGGACGTGTTGCCACGAAACCGGCCTTTGGTTTGAGATGTGGATGTCCGGCTGTCAAATCCCCGCTGCCGCAAGGGGCAGATCATGGGCGGGGCAAGAGAGCGGAAGTTTCAGGACCGGGGCAAGCCCCGAAGCTCAGGCGCGTCGCTGCGACACCAAAGCCCAGCCGGTCGCGCGGGAATAATCATAGCCAGTCATGATACGCCCTCCTGTTGTTGCGCCGGATGCGGATTGCTAACGCAGGGCGCGCGCCTGTGCCAAGCCGGACGCGGTGCAGCATCTGCCAAATTTCCGGTCTGCGGCATCAGGGCCACAGGCTTGTCATTGGTCGGCTCCGTGATAGGACTTTGCGCCATGACAGGATTTTCTCGCCCCTTGCTCGACGCCTCTGCCCCGATGCGGGGGCGGTTCTGGCTGTGGCTGGCCTGTGCCGGGCTGGTGCTGGCATGGATCGGCGCGTTGCAGGTGGTTTGGCGCTGTCTGGCCGAGGGCGGGCAAAAGTGGCTGCAGGCGGATTGGCTGATCAATCTGGCGGCAGGCCCGGTGCGTCGCGGACCGTTTGGCGAGGCGCTGATCCGGCTTGCCGAATTTTCCGGCCTGACCCCGCTGGCGGTGGTGGGTCTGGTGCAGGCCCTGCTGGTATCGGCGCTGTTTCTGGGCACCTTGCGGCTGCTGACCGTTCAGACCCGGCCAGCGATGGTGTTGGCGGTGTTGTCCCCCGGCTTCTTTGCGGTCTTGTGGAGCGCGGACGCCCTTGCGGGATTGCGCAAGGAAACGATCCCCTTGCTGGCCCTTGTGCTGCTTGCCCTGCCCCGGGCGGGTCTTGGGCGGTTGCTGGTGTCGGCTGGCCTGCTGTCGGCGGGGGCCTGGGGGCATGAGGTTGCGGTTCTGATGGCGCCGGCCTGGGGGGTGGCGCTGCTGCTGCTGCCACCCGAATGTTCGGCCCGCGCGCGGGCTGTTGTGGCCGCGGTTACCGGCGCTGTCGTGCTGGGGGCAGCCCTCTATGCGTTGCGCCACGCCAGTGTACCTGACACTGCGCCGATCTGTGCCCGGATCACGCAGCTTGGACCGGTGCATCCGGCCTTTTGCGATGGAGCCATTGCCTGGCTTGCGGCGGGCGAGAACGGCCCCGGCACCCTTCGCCGTGCCTTGGCTGCCAGCCACAACCTGCTTCTTTTGCCGGTGGCGGTTGGGCTGTCCGTGGCGCCACTGGTTCATCTGTGCCGCCTTGGCAGGCCAGATCGGCGCCTGCTGGCGCTGATCCTGCTGGCAACCGCGCCGCTGCTGCTGCTCTATCCGCTGGCGATAGACTGGGGGCGCTGGGTGTCGCTTCAGGTTTCAACAGTTGCCATTCTTCTGCTGGGTCTTGCGGCCGTGGACAGGTTTCGCCCCGAACCGCCGCCACGAGCGGTGACTCTGGCGCTGTGGCTGGTCCTTGCCATGGCGGCTGGCTTGCAAACGATGAGCGAAGTGCATCCCGGTGCCCTGATCCTCCGCCTTTTGCACGGCTTTGCCGTGTAAGGCCCTGGCGGGGCTTGCCGATGCAATCGGGGGCGGATAGGGCAGCATTCATGTCCGATGTCGCACGCCACACCCGGTTCGAGGATGCCCAAGGTCTGATCTTTGGCACGCTGATGTGCGCGCTGGGATTGCAGTTCCTGCGCCATGCCGGGTTCATCACCGGGCAGACGGCGGGCCTTGCCCTGCTGATTTCCTATGCGACGGGCTGGGCATTCGGGCCGGTGTTCTTTGTCATCAACCTGCCGTTCTACTGGCTGGGGTACAAACGGATCGGGCTGGGGTTCACGGTGAAAAGCCTGATCTCGGTCACGCTCCTGTCGGTCTTTGCCGGGGTGATGCCGCAGTATCTGGCGTTTTCCACGCTGCATCCGCTGCTGGCGGGGGTGCTGTTCGGCTTTGTCACCGGAGCGGGCCTGCTGGCGCTGTTTCGCCATGGGTCCAGCCTGGGCGGCATCGGGATTGTCGCGCTGATGGTGCAGGACCGCACCGGGTTTCGGGCGGGCTGGTTGCAGATGGGCTTCGATGCGGTGCTGGTCGTGCTGGCCTTTGTGTGGATACCGGCAGACCGGATCCTGTGGTCGCTGCCCGGAATGATCATTCTGAATGCGGTTCTGGCAATCAACCACAGGCGCGACCGATATGTTGCGACCTGATAGGTCATAGATATTGACATTTATTCGGCAAGGCGCATCATCGTCCCATGCCAGATGCCCTGCCCCGCTATACCCGGCTTGAAGATGCCCAAGGGCTGTTCGTCTCTATCGTCGGCGGCGCGTTCGGTATTTTGCTGCTGCGCACCGCCGG